>JACVRP010000532.1 GCA_014534385.1 Cyanobacteria bacterium Co-bin13 | reverse complement strand
GAGTTGCTGTCGGTAACCCGGTAAGACCGGCTTTCGAAGTACGTTTGCAGATCGCTTTGCAGCGTCTCAGGCGGTTTTGCCACCGTTGCCTGCAGGGTTTCGGTGCGATCCTTAGTGGCAGCTCGAATAAAGAAAAACAACCCTACCATGAGCAGCAGGGTCAGGAAAAAGGTTGAGGATAGAACGGTATTGGTCACCCGACGTGGCTACCTTGTATAGAGTACATTTTCTAGCCTACGCAAGAATGACGGCATTCGGTAACTAGGGCCGGTAAAGAGGGCAGGGTGGGGAGGCGAGCCTGATGAATCAGGGCCGTTGCTTCCCAAAACTCCTGCCCTCTCACACTGTTTATGGCGACGCCAGGACTCGATCGGTCTCAAAAACAACCTCCCGCCGTCGCTTCCCCATATACCGTTCCCACAGTTCGGCCAACTCCTCTGCCTGGAGTCGCCAGTCGGGGTTGAGGCGATACATTCGCCTCGGGCGGCCTCGCCCTTCCACCTTTTTCCAGTAGCCGTCAATTGCCTTCTCGTCCTCCAGAAACTTGAGCGCACCGTAGAGAACCGTATCTGACAGGCGGTAATCGGGGTATCTCTGGGCCAGTACCTGAATTAGCTCAGTGCCGTAGGAGTCTTGCTGCAGCAGCACAGCCAAAACATAGCAAACCGCCAGTTCTTTATTTAAATAAATCGGGGGTGGATCCTCGAAGAACTGATAAATATCCTCAAATTTCATAGGATTGCTCCAAATGTTTTTTTGCTGTGCCTCGCTATCTAGACCCGAACAGGGTGTCCGATCTATTGGCGAGAACCGATTATTACCATTTGAAAAAATCAGTCCCTGCTCAATTCCCCTAGGGGTAAGCCCAGTGGGCTTACAGCCAAAACAATTTGCCAATCGGCAGAAACTGACAGAGCAAAAGATGCCCTGTAACCCCCAAAAACGGAAAGGCAATTAACACTTAAATGTGTGAGTCAATTCTAAACACATCCGATCCCTTTAGCGGACAACTGGGTCGATATGGTAACTATCTGCAAATTTTTTTAGACTTTATTAAATTTCTGCCGACAGAGAGAATTTAATTCTTCTAAAACTAGCAGCCTAATTCTCATTCAACAGCCCAGGAAAAGACAGGATAGGGCCTGTTTCAAAGATCACCAGTCCATTTCTAATGGCTACTAGCTCAATTTGAATGGGACCCGTTGTAAAAATGGGGTTGGCGGCAATGGTCTGAAGTTCCAGGGGCCGCTCGTAGGTTTTAACGGACTCCAGAAAAGCCAGCAGCGTTTCTGTGCGATTGTCAGCGATTTGTACAGCGGTGCCGACAATGCCGTCTTGGCGGGCTCGAAACTGGGTGGCGGCAATCAGCAGGTTCAAGCGCTCTACCAGTTCCCGATCGGTGACCCCAGCACTTTCTAGCTGGGTGCTGGCCAGCCGTTCTCCGGCTCGATACACCAGCTGGTTAGGGGCTGCATCCACAAAAATCTGAACGCAGGGCGCTTCACTGCGAACGACGCAGGGCTCGCCAATCACGTAGTTGGCAGCGGAGAGCACCTGGATGACGTATTCTTGCCCGTCGCTTAGGCGGTCGATTAGCCTTTCGACTTCGCGCGTTTCGATTGAGATCACCTGGCGGTCTGTGGGGGTACCGGGGGCGATGCGCTGCAGCGCTGTGCGGTTGGCTTCGAAGAGGAGTCGGGTAATTACCTGAGTGGCTTCTGTTGCGGTATCAACCTGAATCACGCCACTGACGAGTTCTTGATTGCGGCCTAGCGCAATGTTGCCGCGAAATAAACCCTGGTACTGGCGCTCTAGATCGGCAACCTGCTGGCTGAGGAACTGCTGCTGGGTCTCGAGCTGGGCCAGCAGCTGTTCGCGCTGTGCGATCGCAGCATCGCGTTCGGCGATCTCCTCGTCCCGCTCGGCAATCTGGGCCTGAATGCCCTCCTGCTGCCGCTGTAGGCTCTCTCGCTCCACCTGCAGTCGCTCAATCTCGCTTCGCAGCCCGGTCGCCTGCTGAGAGACCGAAGACAGCTGGCTGCGCGTTTGCTCGAGCTGGTCCTCGGTAGTCTGCTGCTGCTGGCGCGTCTGCTCGAGCTGCTCCTCGGTAGTTTGCTGCTGCTCCCGAGCGGCCTGCAGTGAGCGGTTGATTTCCTGCAGCCGTTCTCTGGCGCGTTCTCGTTCTGTCGTCGCTGAGGCCAGTTCATCCTCGACATCATCCTGCTCTCGCTGGGCTCGCTCTAACTGGTTCTGAGCCTGGGCCAGGTCATCTTGAATGCGGCCCAGCTCAAAGACGCCTGTGCGCAGCTGGCTGCTAACGCCAAACAGCAGGGCCAGTGTCGAAGCAGAGATAACGCTGCCGGTGGAAATGCTGACCAGCGTTGCGGTTTGTCGGGGCCGCAGATTAAACAGACTGAGCCGAGCTTTGCCTACTTTTGTGCCAATGCGATCGCCCAGGGTGGCGATTACGCCTCCCAGCAGCAAAACAGCAACAATAAGCACGTATCCGGAGCCCATCCGCCCGCCCCATGCAGTTCAGATACACTCTACTGCATGGCCTTGACCCTAAGTGAACTGTTGGCTGAGATTCACCGGATCGTGCACAGT
>JACVRP010000091.1 GCA_014534385.1 Cyanobacteria bacterium Co-bin13 | reverse complement strand
CCTCGGGCAGCGGTGCTCTGGCTCCAGAGCAGCAAAGCCTATGCCTGGCTGCAGGGCAGAGACTACATCACGCCAGACGATGTTAAAGCCGTAGCGCCTCCCCTCCTACGGCATCGGCTAATCTTAGGAGCAGAAGCCCAGCTCGATGGGCTTACCCCCGACAAGGTGATTCGGGGTCTGCTCGACAGCGTTCCCGTACCTCGGTGATGGCGATGGTTCCTACGGCACGTACCTATGGGCTGCTGCTGGCATTGGGTGCGATCGCAACCCTACAGGCCACCCTCTCCGAGGCCCCCAGCCGGATCAGTGCCGCTATTCTCACCCTGCTAGTGCTAGACGGAGCCGTGCTGCTGGCCATGATTTGGGATGGTTGGCGGGTGCGATCGCAGCGGGTAGAGGTTACTCGCTCTCCCCTGCAGCGGCTCTCCATCGGGCGAGACAATCCCCTGACGCTCACCCTCAAGCCAGGGCCCCAGGCCGCTGAGCTCAGAATTTACGACCACTACCCCGCCGAATTTGCCGGTACCCCCATGCCCCTGGTGGCGAGCGTATCCGCCGGACAGCCCACAGAGCTGACCTACACGGTTAACCCCAAACACCGAGGAGAGTACGCCTGGGGCGATGTGCAGGTGCAGCAGCGCGGGCCGCTGGGCCTGGCCTGGAGCGACTGGAAGCTGCCGCTAGCAGACAAAGTCGCGGTCTACCCCGACCTGATCGGCCTGCGACAACTCTCCATTCGGCTGGCCCTGCAGTCAACCGGCACCCTACGGCAGCAGCGGCGGCTCGGCGTCGGCACCGAATTTGCTGAGCTGCGCGAGTACGACATGGGCGACGATCCTCGCTTCATCGACTGGAAAGCCACCGCCCGCCGCAGCGCGCCCCTGGTGCGGGTGCTAGAGCCAGAGCGAGAGCAAACCCTGATCGTACTGCTAGATCGAGGCCGCCTGATGACAGCTCAAGTGCGCGGCCTGTCCCGCTTTGACTGGGGCCTCAATGCCGCCCTGGCCCTGGCCCTGGCAGGCATTCAGCGGGGCGATCGAGTCGGCGTTGGCGTATTCGATCGCACGCTTCACACCTGGCTACCGCCTAAGGGAGGCCAGCCCTACCTGCAGCAAATGATTGAACGGCTAACGCCAATTCAGCCGGTGCTGCTAGAGTCCGACTATCTTGGTGCAGTGACCCAAGTTGTAAGGCAGCAGCACCGCCGCGCCCTGGTGGTAGTGCTCACCGATGTCGTAGACCAGACGGCCTCAGCAGAACTGCTGTCGGCGCTGGTGCGCTTGCGGCCCCGCTACCTACCCTTCTGCGTCACCCTACGCGACCCTGAAGTCGATCGGCGAGCCCAAACTTTTCAAACTCAGGTAGACCAGGCGTATGTGCGGGCAGTGGCTCTAGATCTGCTGGCCCAGCGACAGGCCGTTTTTACCCGACTGCAGCAGCGAGGCGTTTTGGTGCTGGATGCGCCCGCCAATCAGATTACCGATCCTCTGGTCGAGGCCTATATTCGCATCAAAAACCGAAGCCGACTGTAAAGCAGCGATGTTCACAAAAATCGATACAATTCAGGAGTGTGACGGCATTTCCTGTAGACCTGTTTGACAAATTTCTCGGGGTGTTAAAGACAACAGCTCGGTAAGAAAAACCCGTCTGATTTGGCCAGATAAGGTCTGAAATCAAAGAATTCTTCATAAAATCCGAGCCCCAAAAACCATTCTTGGGACATAACAAGCTGTCAGGATTCAAAATGTCTATAGGGAATCCTTTTAAGGGATATACAGCTATCCGCATTGTTCTGATTTATACCTTTATCAGCGCATGCTGGATACTAGTTTCTGATCATTTTCTCGAACAAATCGTCCCCAACGAGCTTTTGCTGACCCAGCTTCAAACGGTGAAGGGCTGGTTTTTTGTCCTGGCTACCAGCGGCATGTTGTACTGGCTGCTGCGGGCCAATCAGCACTCTGTCCATAAGAGCTACAGCCTGCTTTGGGAGATCGTGGAAGGCACCACCGACGCGATTTTCGTTAAAGACCTCCAGGGTCGCTATATCATGGCCAATTCGGTCACGGCCTCGGTTCTAGGCCAACCGATCGAGGCCCTTCTCCACCGAGATGATATAGCGCTTCTGCCCACAGAAATGGCGCAGCAGATTCAGAGGGCCGATCAGGAAATCATCGCTAGGGGCGAGCCGGTCAGCTTGGAAGAGCAGGTTCTAAAAGACTCTGAGGTCAAGACTTTTTGGTCAACCAAGTATGTCTGGCGCAATTCCCAGGGCCGGGTGCAGGGCCTGATTGGCATTTCGCGCGACCTGACTGAGTACAAGCGGCTGCAGGAAGAGCGGCAACAGCTCATTGCAAATCTGCAGGAACAGACTAAAGATCTGCAGGCGCTGCATCTAATTACGGCCAATGCGGTCAGCACACTCAATTTAGAAGAATTGCTCAGTGTTCTGCTAGATCGGCTCATGGGAGTTACCCAGGCAGATGTGGCAATGATCCTACTGAGTCAAAATCACAGTCTCTATGTCCGCGCCAGTCGAGGGGTGTCTGGCTCCGACATCACTCTCTACAACAGCATTGTGGGAGAGGGATTTGCCGGGACTGTCTTTCAAACCGGCCAACCCCTCTACGTAGAAGACGCCAGCCGAGATTTACGCTTTAGGGCAGCCAATCCCTCGCTGCGCCCGAACCGCACTCTGCTAGGCGTGCCTCTGCAGAAAGGCTCCCAGCGCATTGGGGTGCTGCAGCTAGAGTGGCAGAGCATCCAGCCCTATCAGGAGCGGATTTTGCATCTGCTGGAGATCATTGCTGAGCGGTGTACGCTGGCTATTCTCAACGCCCAGCTATTTGAGCAGACGCAGGCTTTGAAGGAGCGCCTGCAGCTGCAGATCGACCGCATGCCGGTGGGCTGCATCATTCACGATCAGGAGTTTCGCTTTGTTGACTGGAACCGCGCAGCCGAGGCTATTTTTGGCTACACCAAGGCCGAAGTTCTAGGTCAGCACCCTTTCGAACAAATCGTGCCACCCTCAGCCCAACCTCAGGTTAGCCAGGCCTTTCAGCAGATTGTTCAGGGAGACATGGCGGCCCACTGCCTCAATGAGAATCAAACTCGCAACGGTCGGCTGATCTTGTGTAGCTGGCACAACACGCCCTTAATGGACTCGGAGGGCAAATTTGTTGGGCTGCTGTCGATGGTGCAGGACGTTACGGAGCAAAAGCAGGTAGAGGAGCAGTTGAAACGGCTGGCCTACTTTGATCCGCTGACGGGGCTGCCTCGTCGTAGTCTCTTCTTACAGCGGTTGGAGGAGCTGATCGAGGAGCAGAAAATCGACAGCCGCCGTACTCTGGCAGTGCTATATCTAGACATCGAACGGTTCAAATTTATCAAGTACAGTTTAGGGCACCGCATTGCCGAGGCGCTGCTAATTGCGATCGCACGCCGCCTCGAAGCCTGCCTGCACCCACCCGTCATGATTGCCCGCCTCGAATCAGATGAATTTGCGGTGCTGCTAGAGTACGTTGCCGACGCCAGCGAAGCCAATCATTGGGCCGAAGTTATTCAACAGGCCTTGGCTCAGCCCGTAGAGATTAGAGGCCACTGCATTTTTGTCCAGACCTGTGTTGGCATTGCCTACGGTACAGGCGATGCGCTTGAGGCCGCAACGCTGCTGCGATCCGCCGACATTGCTCTGCACCAGGCCAAGGAAACAGGCACCGCTACCGCTGTCTTCAGCGACTTTATGGAGCACCAGGTCACCTATACCCTAGACCTCGATACCGATCTGCGGCTAGCTCTGGAGCGGCAGCAGTTTCAGCTTTACTACCAGCCCATCGTCAACCTGCACAACCAGACCCTGGTGGGGTTTGAAGCGCTGCTGCGCTGGCACCATCCTAGCCGGGGAGCCATTCCCCCCGATCGGTTCATTCCCCTGGCAGAACAGACCGGGCTGATCCTAACCCTTGGCGATTGGGTGCTTGAGTCAGCCTGCCAGCAGATTCAGCACTGGCGACAGCGGTTTGGCAGTGCTAACTGCCCCCTGGTCAGCATTAATCTTTCGGCCCTACAGCTGCGGCAAACGGATCTGCTCAACCGACTGGAGCAGACGCTGCTCTCCTACGGGCTACCAGCCCATCAGCTGAAGCTAGAAATTACGGAGAGCGCCATCGTTGAAAATGCTGCCTGGGTCTCGGATTTGCTGATTACGCTGAAAAATCGTCAGATTTCTATCGTAGTTGATGACTTTGGCACCGGCTACTCCTCCCTGAGCTACCTGCACCAGTTTCCCTTTGACACAATTAAGATTGACCGCTCTTTCATCCACCGGTTGGGCCGGGATTTGCCCAGCCAGGAAATCGTCAGAACCATTATCAATCTGGCCCACAACCTAGATATGACAGTCACCGCCGAAGGCATTGAGACTATTCAGCAGCTAGATCTGCTGCGGAAGATGGGCTGCGATCTAGGCCAAGGCTACCTCTTTGCTCCTGCAGTTGCCAGCGCAGCAGCTGAGCAATTTATTGTCCCTGGACATTGTTGGCAGTTCTAGTTCTCAGTGATTTGGCGGAGGCAGCCCCCAGCCTTTGTCCCAAGTAACTGAGAATCCTCGGATGACGAAATTTCAGGGAATTGAGATTATTGGGCTAGTTCAATTCCAAACCCCTTGAAACTTCCATTCCATCAGTAAGTCTATAGGGAAAAGAGTCGGTCTATCGTTTAGCTGAGGGCGTCTGTGCCCTCCTTAACCGGGTTCTTATGCGCCTGCCCGACCTACTGTCCCGACCTACTGTTTAGATTGAACCGATTTAGATGCCGTACCTGTTTTTCAATCTAGCGCTATAAAGGCAGATGGAGCCCCTGCCCTATCTCACGTGGCAGAGGCAAGGCAGAAAGCCGACCCAGACTCGGCATTTGACCGACTGGTCTTGTTCCAAGCTTTCTGGTCAAAGCTATACTTAGCGGCTTCCCTTGTCATCCAAATTGCCATAGCCCTAATCAGCCCAATGCTGGTTCTTCTATCAAATCGTTCCTTGTAAATCGTTCCTTGCTGAGTGCTTGTCGGAGGCTTTGTCATGTTGCTTAAACGGTTGACATTAGCGTGTGAGGCCACCTTCTGGATTGTTGTCATGGCAGCTGTGGGAGTTCCTCAACTGCCCCAGCCGCTGGCGCTAACGGCCCGCCCGACAGTTCAAGAACAGATGGTCGAGGCCCTGCGCCCTGCGCCCCAAACTCTTGGGACCCCGTCTTCTCAGCCGTCTAATCCGCCAGAAACGCTGCTGGAGCAGCTAGTTGCCCGGTACGAAACCTACAGAGATTCCAACACGCCCTAAAACCCCCTTGGGGAAGACGCTGCCGCTGGGCACTCCCCCGCTGCAAACCCCCCGCGTTGAATAGACGCCCGTCAATCAATTCAGAAGTGGGATTCACCAGGTCTACAAAGGCTAGTCAACGCGCTTACAGTACCTGAAACTTTAGTTGGCCGAGGAAGCTTTCGCTGTCCTTATCGAGGCTAAACAGCAAGACCTCATAGAGCCCAGGCTTGGGAAAAGGGCAGAAGATCTGAGTTGTTTCCTGGTTCTGTAAACTCTGGCAGCGCTGAGCATCCGCTGCAGTTTGCTGAGCTCGGTTGCTGCCTAGGGCATGGGCTAAGGTAGCTAGCCAGGCAGAGTCTGTTTGGGCTGGGATGAAGATAGCCGCCAGTTGATGCGGATAGCCTAAGCTGCTGAGCTGAATTTGAGGTGAGTCTGCCTGGGCGGTCACTGGCACCTCTGTTTTATAGCCGGTAGGCTCGATTAAACTTAGACCTTCAGCAAAGAACTGCGGTCTCAAAATAGGCTTGGCTTCAAAGGTTTTGCGATCAACCGTTTGAGGTAGCAGTTGCCAGCCTGTGTGCTCTGGCAAGTGGCTCTTAATCATGACTTCTGGGGGCAACATGAGGTAGTCAGCGCTGTAAAACGATGCTTCGTCTGAGTCTGTAGCATCGTCCCAGGTGGTATCGACTAATTGCCAGCTGTCCTCAATCTTGACCGCATTCCAGGCATGAAGCGTCCAGTTGTAATCTGACTGAGTCAGCCGCAGCGTCCCCGGAATCAGGTCTAAAGGCGCGAGATCGCGGCGAATGCTGCCCCGCACGTAGGCAACTTCAAGGCCCATCGCCTGTGCCAAGGCAGTAAAGAGGTTGGCGTAGCCCTCACACACCGCTCTGTGGGTTCTGAAAACCCTGGCGGCATCCTGGGAGGGTCTGATGCCGGTCTGGAGCACTTGCAAATCATAGCTCAGGCGGCTGACCACATAGTCGTGGATAGCCTTTACCTGCAGGTAGGGGTCACTTTCCTGCTGGGACAGGTAGGCCGCCACGGATTTGATGTTCGTTTCCACAGCAGGCGGCATTGCAGCCACTGCGGGATGAATCGCCTGCTGATCTTTCCAGGGCCAGGGGGAGGCTACGGCGGACGGTGTGGGATTGTAAACCAGGCGTATCAGCAGGCTATCCGTTGGGCTTGCCCCCTGATACGTATTGGCCCGGTGAACCACAATTACCAGCAGCAGGCCCAAACCAAGCCAGGATATAGCTTTTATGAACCGAGGTGTGCTGGCAGAAGCCTTTGGCAACGGCTCAATGGAGACAGGCCGTCTAGAAGATCGCTGTTTGCGATAGTAGAGGATCAGGCTGAAGCCTACAAGAAACCCGATCAGGACAGGAAGAACGGTGGTGCTTTGCACCGTGATTGAGCCAACTGTCACAGATGAATTTCCTCTCAGCCATAGATAGGCAATAGCAGAGAGGCAACCTATCCCCAAAAACCAGGGTAGTGTTTTGACGATTAGCCGCTGTCTTTGCTGCCGTTTTCGCTGTCTTAACTCGGCTAAAAATTCCTTTTCTATATCCATCTGCACCTCCACGGCAAGGAAAGTCTGGCAGCTAACGAGCATTACTCGGGGCTAGGTTTACCCCGCTCTGCTGAGGTATTTTGCTGATTGCTCTAGCGTAAACGGCTACCGCATTGGAGAAAAGTATCTGATGTACTTGTCGTTAGCCACACAAGCTCACAACTTATAACGAAGCCGTAGGGGGGTTGAGCCTAACCTCCCTACGGCTACAGAGATCGATTGAGATATCGGCCTTGTAACGCTATAACAACCCGCTAAAGCTGAGCCTAGGATCACCTGTGATCTACGGGGCGGCTTCTGACACCGAGTTCAGGCCCACCACATTTTCGTAGGCAGCCGTCAAAATACAGATCGTCCAGGGCAGGGTCACCAAAATGCCCACACCCAGCGCCAGTATTCCGGCAAGATTTAGCAGAACCAGCAAAATAGCCAGGCCAAAGAATGAAAACCACTTTTTAGTGATGATCTGACGGCTAGTCTCTAATGCCTGCCAAAAGTCGATGTTTTTGTCGATGACTAGGGGCTGCGCAAACAGATAGGCAACCGCCAGGTAAAGGCCCGGAACGATCAAAAGCACAAACCCAAGGGCTATCAAAACTCCGCTAACCAGGGAGACCAGGAAGATGGGCAGAAACTTGTTGAAGCCCCGGAAGAAATCGCTAAATTCCCTAGGCCGATTTCGGGCAATCTGAAACGCCACGATGTAGTAGCCTGCAAACAGAATTGGGGCAAAGATAAGTTGATAAATTGAGCTCAGGATACCGGGTTCTCCCTCCGATCCGTTGCCTAGGGGAGCTGGCAGGTTAGCAATCACAATCGCCACAATGGTTAAAAGCAGGGTGTAAACGACAAAAGCCCCGGCAAACTGCTTAAAAATCTCCCAACCCCGGCCGAAGTATTGACCAATGCTCACGGTGTAATCCCGGTCAGACAAGTTCGAACTAAAGCTACTCACGGCAATTATCCCCTTAAGCGCTAACACAGGCTCAGATTACTGTCTGAATCAAGTGACCTCTCAAAATCCTGGGGAAAAGTTAATTTTTCATGACTTTCGCCGCTAGGGTGAGTGGATTAGGCCCCATTCCGGCAAAATTTCTTCATATCTAAAACGTTGCCATTTCTCACGTGCCGTCTCACCAGCCCAAAGCGCCTCGCAACCGGACCTTGACTCTCAGTAATGAGGAATTTCAGCTCTACTGCCAGCAGTTGGGCCGTCTCGACGCACCCGCAGCCCTGCCTAATTTAATTGATTCAATCGTGCATCAGGACCTGTTGGAGGCCCTGCCCTATCTCCCTGCCCGGTCGGTGGATCTGCTCATTCTCGATCCGCCCTATAACCGCAGCAAGACCTATAACCAAACGGCTTTTAACCAGAAGTCGCCGGAGGTTTACCAGAGCTGGTTTGAGCACTGGTTTGTGCAGCTGCTGGCGATGCTGAAGCCAACTGCGACGGTCTATGTCTGTGCCGACTGGCAGTCATCGGCAGTGATCTACCCGGTACTGACCAACTATTTGAAGGTGCGCAACCGCATTACCTGGGAGCGGGAAAAGGGGCGAGGGGCCCAGCTTAACTGGAAGAACAGCTCTGAAGACATTTGGTTTTGCACGGTTTCTGATAGCTATTTTTTTGATGTGGCAGCGGTTAAGCTGAAGCGGCGAGTTATGGCTCCCTACCGCGATACTCAGGGGCAGCCTAAGGACTGGCAGGAAACGGGAGCTGGCCGATTTCGAGAAACCCATCCCTCTAATCTCTGGACGGATATTTCAGTGCCCTTTTGGTCAATGCCTGAAAATACCGATCACCCAACTCAAAAGCCAGAGAAGCTGATTGCAAAACTGCTGTTGGCCAGCAGTCAGGTAGGCGATGTAGTGCTAGATCCATTTTTAGGATCAGGCACTACGGCAGTGGTCGCCAGGAAGCTCAACCGCCACTATATTGGTATTGAAATTGACCAGGTTTACTGCTGTTTAGCTCAAAAGCGACTGGCCTTAGCTGCTCAAGACAACCGAATTCAGGGCTATGCTGGAGGCTACTTTTGGGAGCGCAATTCTCTGCCTTATCAAAACAGCTGACTTTTATATTTTTAATACAAATATTAACGCGAAATATTTCGCGAATTGTAGAACCATATTGCTGCGACCAGAGTAATAATGGCCTCTCTATACTGGGATCAACTGCACCCTTCCTTAATTCAGAAGAGGTCCAACCGATGAGCAATACCTTCGAAGCATTTGTAGATATCAAAGAGTACGGAGAGCGCATCGATAATTCCCCTAGCATTTTCACTAAGCGCTACGAGATTGACGCCTGTTCCAGACTAGAAGCCGACCGAGCTGCCCTGTATAGAGCTGAAAGCGAACACCCCCGAGCCACTGAATTTGATGTCCGCCTGTCGCGGCTTCTGCAATAGGCCAGAGCAATTCTTTCCTCAGAACAGCTCTGGCTTTTTCACATTCAAGATTTTGTTAATGCGATCGCAATCGCCTATCTTGCGATCGCATTTTTTGCTGTCAGCCTGCGGCTTGAGCCTGGCCTACCGGAGCCAGCGGCTCAACCTGACGCAACAACAGCTGCATTAAGCTATCGATTAGCCGTTCCGGGGCCATCGGCATCAGCGTTTCGCCCCCCAAGAGACCCTGGGTAATAGTAAAAAATACCACCGTTCCCAGCAGCACCCGCGCCGTTGCCGCCGGGTCAGCAATGCCGAGTTCTGGGTGATCTGCTAGGTACTGGGTCAGGCACTCTAGCCCAGGCCGCGTCAGGTTTTCTAAAAAAGCTTCGGCCAGCAGCGGAAACCGGCCCGATTCGCCCACCACCAGCCGCACAAAGTCCTGGTATTCCCCGTCCTGCAAAACCGTTGTAATCGTCTCCAAAGCTACCTGGCGCAGCACTACAGCCGGGTCTCCCTGCAGAGGTCCCTCACCTATCATGCGAAGACAGCGCTGCTGCGCCACGTACTGCACCAGCGCCTGAAACAGCCCCTCCTTATCACGGAAGTGGCTGTAGACCGTAGGCTTAGACACTTTGGCCGTCGCTGCTACCTTGTCCATGCTGGTGCCTGCGTAGCCGTTTTGCAAAAACTCCTGCATGGCACCCTTCAAAATCTGCACCGCCTTGGCATTAAAGTCAGGCTGATTTTGCACTGCTCCCATACTCACCTCTAGACGGATCGGCATTCGCCCCCAGGATAGTCCCGGTTTTAGGGCTTGATCGATTCTACTAAACGGTATAGTGTGAAAGATATAAAAACTAAACTGTTTAGTTTAGTGCGCCACACTTCACCCACTCTGTCGAGCATTGCCTAGCCGTCGGGTGAGTTCTCACCAACTTTTCGGCCTTCTTTAGCTGGAATCCCTTCACTCAAGGATGGCCGTCAACCAGCAGTCCCAGAACCCCACGCCTTCCCCCCACCCAGGACTCATTGAGCCAAAAGAGCTGGCTATGAAACGTCTACCT
>JACVRP010000382.1 GCA_014534385.1 Cyanobacteria bacterium Co-bin13 | reverse complement strand
CGGATTAATAGGTCAGGAATGGCGCTAACGATGGCCTGGTTAGTGATTTCGGCCTGGCGTAGGGCCGCTTGGGCCTGCCGGAGCTCGCTCACATCAATGCCCACAACCACGGTGGCGGCTCCATGCTGGTATTTTTGGGCTGCCAGCAGATAGTCTCGCACCTGGCCATTTACCGTAAACGAAACCTCCTGAAAGATGGAGGCCTCATCACTGCGGAGGAACGCCTGTACAAAGTCCACATAGTTGGAGCCACTGCCCATCAGACCAACGGAATTGCCGATAATAGACTCGGGGGAAAGGCCCAGGCTGCGGGCTAGGTAGGCATTGATGCCCAAGTAAGTACCGTCAGCAGCAACCCAGGAAATCGGTCCGGGAACGGCGTTGAGAACGGCCTCTAGCTGCTCATTGGTGCGGGTGAGCTGATCTTTGGTTTTCTGCAGGTCGGCGTTGCGGGCCTCTAGCACCAAAATCGATTCCTGCAGCTGGTGGGCCATTTGGTTAAAGGAGCGGGCCAGTTCTCCCACTTCATCGTTGCGAGTGGCTTCGGGGGGCAGGTTCCACCGCCCTTCTGTGAGGTCTTTGGCGGCGGCATTGAGCCGCAGCAGGGGGCGGATCACCCAGCGGGCGGTTAAAATCCCGACGCTGATTGCCCCTAGCAGCGACAGCAGGTAGAGGCCAAAGGTCTGACGGGTGTTGGTGTTGATGCTGCCCATAAAATCAGCTTTGGGCACTGCTACGACAATCAGCCAGTTGATCCCCCGACCATCGTTGAAGGGCAGCACCTGGACTAGCTGCCGCTGCCCGTTGAGCTCAAACTCGAGCTGTTGGGTCTGCCGGATGGCTTCAAAGGTTTGGAATTGCTGCTGTAGGAAAACTGCTGTTCCCCGAATCAGGGGGTCGCTACTCTCACTGGCCAGGCGGTACTGCACCTGGCCACCAGTGCTTTTAATTAGGGGTTCGCGGGTGGAGGTCGCTACCAGGTTGCCCGATCGCTCCATGAGAAACGTTTTGCCCGATTGGCCAACTTTGAGACCGCCCAAAAAGGTGCTCATTTCGGCGGGGAGAATGAAGTCTGTGGCGCAGACTCCGATCAGGCTGCCGCTGCGATCGCGCACCGGGGTGCTGGCGGTGATGGTCGGCAGTTCGGTGTCAAAATCCAGGTAGATTGCGCTCCAGGTATCTGCCTGCCGGGCTACGGCTGCCTTGTACCACGGGCGACTACGAGCATCGTAGGGTTTGGGGTTGATACTTTGCAGGCGGGTGCGATCGCCTGTGCTGTTGAGCCCATAAAAATGCCCGACATGGCCGGTGGAGCGGTTGTAGAGCACGAGCTGCAGGGTGCGATCGCGTTCGTTTCGACCCACGCCAATGAGCGATCCATCGCGCTGGCTGCCGCAGTAAATCAGGTTGGTATTGGGAAAAATTTTGGCCTGCTCCCAGAGCTGGTCGTAGCCTGAGGCTGCCTCAACGTCGATGTTGCCGCTAAGCAGGGCGCTGGCGTTGACCCGATTGATGGCGTGGGGAATATCGACATAGGAGTTGAGCTGCTGGTTGATTCGGGCAGTAATCTCGTAGCGCAGCTGGGAAGAGAGATCTCGCACGGTCTCCTGCCCATTGCGGTAAGACAGATAGCCAATCAGCCCGACTGCCCCTGCCAGCTGGAGCACAAACGGCACAATCAAAATCGACTGGAGCGAGCTAAATCGAAAGGGCTTCATGCGCTGGTAGAACCAGAAATGGCTTTTGGTTAGAAGATCTCGATTACCAAACAGGAACGGCAAGAATCAGGCTTAAGCTGACTGGGGCTCCCCTAAGCGATCGCGAAAGTACTGGGCATACAGCGCACAGCTGGGGCTAGCCCGATTGCCTTGCAGCTTAGCCAGCCCTAAGCTCTGCAGCTGAAAGGCCTGCACCAGCTCCAGCTCTGCAGGCCCCGCCTCAGACACGACCCTGGCATAGGCTGCTGCCAGAGTCGGCTGCTGCTGTAGCTGCCAGAGCTGCCGCTGCAAATGATCCCCGTAGATGCCTAGGGCCAGCTTCTCTGGCCCTAGAATTTGCGCCAGGGTGACCTGCTCCTGCCAGAGGTGATAAAGCGCCAGCTGAACCAGGTAGGGCTGTCCGTCTACCAGCCCCATTAGCCGCTCGGTTTGCTCCGTCGTCCAGCTCAGGCCGTAGTGCCTTGCCAAATGCCGCACCTGCTCTGTCGAAAAAGCCTTCAGCTCAATCGGTAGCCCCACGTTGAAAGGAGATTGATTGACGTTGAGTGGGATGTAGACCTCACTGGCATGCGCCACAATCAGCCGCAGCTGCTTCCAGAGATCGCGGTTCTTGGCTTCTTCGTGCCAGGCCCGCAGCAGGCCGAAAAACTCGTCGGCCAAGTCGGGGTATTGAAACAGCCGATCGACATCGTCGAGGGCCAACACCAGGGGCTGATCTAGCTGGGGCAGCAGATATTGCTCAAAGTAAATCTTGCAGCTGATCTTGCTGCCAAACAGATCATCCCAGTAGTCGGACAGACGGCTGGGTAGGCCGAGACCCAGCCCAACGTTGGCACAAAACCACTGTAGAAATGGGTCCAGGTTTTGAAAAATAGCTTTGTCGGCCAGCTGAAAGCTGAGGGCCACTGTCTGACAGCTAGGCCGAGCAGCCTGCAAAATTCTCGACATCAGGGAGGTTTTGCCCATGCGCCGGGGAGCCTTGATGCGAATTAGCCCACCTGGCTGCAAAACAGCCCTGTAGCAGGTTGATTCGATGGCAGAGCGCTCCACATAAAAGGTTGAACCGAGCGGCACCTGCCCCCCTGGCAAATCGGGGTCTAGGGATATGTCGTCAGCTTCGGCTTCTCCTGCTGCCGGGTCTGGGTAGGAAAAGTCGCTCGGGTCTAGGGTGAGGTCAAAGGCACTGTAGCAAAGCTTTAGGGTTTGCTTGTCCACGCCCGCCTCACAGGCAAAAATTTTCATTAGAGTATCGACGGCCAGCCCCGTTCGCTCGCTCAGGGCTTCCAGGGTATAGCGCTGACCGCGATTGTCTGTAAATTCTGCGTCTTGCTTGGCCTGCTGGAGCTTTTTGAAGCCCTCAGGGGTCAAGATTATGCCTCGTCGGCGCTTGCGTTTGGGGGAAATCATTGGGATGCTGCAAACCAAAAAGCTGACCAAGCAAAAAAACTGGTCTGAACGGATCATTTCAAAATCAGCAGCAGCTAACCGCCGAGACATCAGCGTCTCAAACGCTCAGCGCTCAACCCCCAAGATTGCGCTCAGTGAAGAAGCTGGAAAAATCTTACTGTTATGCTTCTGTCAAACTACTTAAGTTTAGGTTCCTTGAATCAATAAACGATAAAAAACTTGAGAATAAGCGGTTAAACGAGACAAAGCTTAGCCTGGTGATTCTGGAAATTCCGCTTTCCCCTTCCTGCTAGCTTTTTCCTTGCGATCCCTCTCCCCGCACTAGCCGCAAAAACACCTGGGTTAAATCGGCCTGGTCCCGCTGCACCTCCAGTATCGGGCAGGGGCGAAGAACCTCGAACAGGCGGTACAGGTCGTCGGGGGAGCAGGCAATGTGAATCTGATTGCCCTCAAGGCTGCCGCCCAGCCCTGCGATCGCACTTTTCTGCCGGGCCTCCAGGTCTCCCTCAAATTTGACCTGGTAGGCCGAGCCAGAAAACTCCCGGATCAGCTCCTGGGTCGGTTTCTCGGCAATCAGGCGCCCCTGGCGCATGATCGCGACCCGGTTTGACAGTTCCTCGGCCACGTCTAGCTGGTGGGTCGTCAGCAAAATGGCGCAGCCGTCGGCGGCAATGTCGCGCACCAGATCCTTCACGGCTTCTCCGGCCTCTACGTCTAGGCCCAGGGTAGGTTCATCCAGCAGCAACAGTTGGGGCTGGTGAATTAGGGCAACAGCGATCGCAAGCTTCTGCTGCATTCCCCGCGAGAGCCGCTGTAATGGGGTGTGCTG
>JACVRP010000630.1 GCA_014534385.1 Cyanobacteria bacterium Co-bin13 | reverse complement strand
TCTCCAACTGTCGAATCCATCCTGGAAGTGCTGCGTCCTGTCCAGGATCCTGAACTGCAAAAGAGCCTTGTTGAGCTCAACATGATCCGCAATGTGGCGGTAGAGAACGGGCAGGTGAACTTCACTCTGGTACTAACGACGCCGGCCTGTCCCCTGCGGGAATTTATCGTAGAAGACTGTGAAAA
The DNA here is from genome assembly GCA_014534385.1 of Cyanobacteria bacterium Co-bin13. GTDB lineage: Bacteria > Cyanobacteriota > Cyanobacteriia > Phormidesmidales > Phormidesmidaceae > JACVSF01. The sequence continues at coordinate 1,408 of JACVRP010000630.1, read as the reverse complement.
AGCCGTTCGCAGCCTGCCAGGAGTGACCGGAGTAGAGGTTGCTGTGACGGCAGAGACACCGACGCAAAAGGCATTGCCTGACCGCACCGGCATTGCTGGCGTGAAAAATATTGTGGCGGTCTCTAGCGGTAAAGGCGGCGTGGGCAAAAGCACAGTTGCCGTGAACCTGGCTGTGGCGCTGGCTCAGGCAGGGGCCAAAGTTGGCCTGATTGATGCAGATATCTACGGCCCAAATGCTCCGATCATGATGGGGCTAACGGAGGCCGAGGTGGCGGTGCGCCAGGGCAGCCAGGGGGAGGTTTTAGACCCCGTGTTTAACCACGGGGTGAAGATGGTTTCAATGGGCTTTTTAATTGACCGCGATCAGCCCGTTATTTGGCGCGGGCCGATGCTCAATGGGATTATTCGTCAGTTTCTCTACCAGGTGCAGTGGGGCGATCTAGACTACCTGGTGGTCGATTTACCCCCCGGTACGGGCGATGCCCAGCTCACCTTGGCCCAGGCAGTGCCGCTGGCAGGAGCCGTCATTGTCACCACGCCGCAGACAGTAGCCCTAGCAGATGCTCGTCGGGGGCTGCGGATGTTCCAGCAGCTGCAGGTGCCGGTGCTGGGCATTGTTGAGAACATGAGCTACTTCATTCCGCCTGACTTACCCGATCGCAAATACGACATCTTTGGTTCCGGCGGGGGTCAGCGAACGGCTCAGGAGCTGGACATTCCCCTGCTGGGCTGTGTGCCGCTGGAGATGGCGGTGCGCCAAGGCGGTGACCAGGGCCAACCGATTGTGGTAGCCTATCCGGAATCGGCTTCTGCCCAGGCGCTGCGTGCGATCGCACAGCAGGTTGCCGCTAAAATCTCCGTTGCCGCCTTAGCATCATGATCCAGGCTTCCTCGAGTTTCCAAAAGCGCTGGCGCTTTCTAACCCAGGGCTGGCAGGGCGTAGACTGGCTACTGATGTTGCTGCCCGTGGCCTTAGTAGGCTTTGCCACCCTCGTTATTAGCAGCATTCAGCGCAACCTAAATATGCCGGAGCTGAGCTGGAACCACGCTTGGCTGGGGCTTATCTGCGTGCTCATGGCGCTGTGGATTGCTCGAATGCGCTACGAGTACCTGCTGCAGTGGCAGTGGATTATCTACGCTATTACCAACGCGGCCCTTATTTTGGTGCTGTTTATTGGCACGATCGGCTCTGGCGCTCAAAGCTGGATTAATATCGGCGGCTTTTATGTGCAGCCCTCAGAGTTCGCCAAAATCAGCCTGATTGTCAGCCTGGCAGCGGGTCTAAGTGGCCGTGCGGCCTCTAGTCTGGCTGGAGTTGCCAGAGCCCTGGCCATTGTGTCGGTGCCCTGGGGTCTGGTGTTCATTCAGCCGGATTTAGGCACCTCTTTGGTGTTTGGCGCCATTACCC
>JACVRP010000024.1 GCA_014534385.1 Cyanobacteria bacterium Co-bin13 | reverse complement strand
GTGCCCGACGCCAACCCACAGCGCCTGGTTAATAAAATTACTCAGGGCAAGTCATTCGCCTCATTTCCTTACTTAAATAAACACCATTGGTTTATTCTTAAGCTGTTCAAAAGCAGCGGCATCAATGCGGTAGAGGCTGGCTGGACGCCCCGCGCCACGGGAAGTTTTCACCCCGGTATCCTGTAAAAAACCCAGCTTTAACAGGCGAGCACGAAAGTTGGAATAGTCGGAGAAATCAGGCCCCAGAACCGTCACATAGAGCTGGTAGAGATCGCCCAGGGTAAAGACTTCAGGCAAGACATCAAAGGCGATGGGGCTGTACTCTAGCTTGTTTCGCAGCCGCTGGTAGCCGTACTTGAGAATCTCGCTGTGGTCAAAGGCCAGAGAAGGCACCTGGCTTAGCGGGTACCAGGCAATACCGCTGACCCCGTCGGCGATTAGCTCGGCTTCGACAAACCTGACTAGGGCAAAGTAGCTGACCGAGAGGTAGCGTATGTCGTAGGCATCTTTGGCTTCGCGGGGGTCGCGCTGGGGGCCGCCAAAGGTGTAGAGCTGCTCCAGATAGAGATTGTTGACCCGAATTTTCTCAGAGAGTACGCGGTAGGCTGCATCTTCCAGGGATTCGCCTCGGCGGACTAGGGTGCCGGGCAGGCTCCAGTTGCCAGCGAAAGGGCAGTCGTGGCGCATGACCAACAGCACCAGCAGCCGATTTTGCTCGGTATCGACGGAGAAGATAACGTTGTCTACCCCGACTTTAAAGTCTGCGAGGTCTACTGCTTCCTGACTGATAGTTTTTCTCTGGAGTCTTCCGGGCATGAGTAGAGGTGATTTTGCTCAATATAGGCTCGAACGGCAGGCGGTAGCTCAGCGGCTTCGGCTTCGCGGTATCGGGAGGAGGAGACATCATACTGTTTAGGGGTAGCTGCCACCTCAACCGCTGCTCCCTGCCGCTGTAGTTCCATCAGGTCTGAGTCTGCCAGGCTGTAGCCAGGACGGGGCACGACTAAAATTTTGACGGCTGCAAAAATTTCCTGGGCCCGGTACCACTGGGGCAGTTGGCGCACCAGGTCGGCCCCAACTACCAGGGTAAATTCTGCCTCAGGCCACCGTTGCCTGGCTCGTTCAATGCTGATGATTGATCGCATGTGGCTCAGCTCTGGGTGAAGCTGCACCGCTCCCGGCGACACGTCGAGATCCTCAATCAACAGCTCCAGCATGCGAAAGCGATCGGCCAAGGTCGTCTGGTGGGCTTTAAAGGGGTTGTTGGCCGTCCAGACAGCGACATGGTCAAAGCGGGTTGCCAACCAGCAGAGAATGGCGCAGTGTCCCTGGTGGGGAGGGTCAGCGCTCGTTCCAAAGAGAGCAATTTGCATAGGCATTGCGCGGGAAGTGGCCATTGGACTATACCAGCGCCTCAGGTGAAAGGCGACGCTGGGTTTCTTCGGTGAGTCGCTGGAGCGAGGCCGAGATCTCAACTGGCACAGCAACCGGCTGCTCAATGTTTCGCGCTGCCGCAGGCAGGCTGGCTACCGTTGCCGCTGTGGTCTGAGCGATCTGCTCCAGGGATCGGGCGGGATGAAGCACCTGACCCTGCTGCATCACCGGCTGCAGGAGAGGCTGTTCCACGCCAAAGCCATCGCTTTCTAAAGGGTCGCTCATCAGACCCAGGCGATCCCCCACCACTTGCCCATCCTTCACCCGGCGAAAAACCTGCTTGCGACCAGGGTAGGTGGCTTTGCGATCCGATGCTTTCATCACCGGAATGCCGTCGATTTCTACCAGCTTGTACACCCCGTTCACCGGATCTCCAGTGACCAGGCGAGTGCCCAGGCCGTAGCCGTCAATTTCAGCTCCGGCCTGCTTGAAACGGGCGATTTCATACTCATCAAGATCGCCGCTGGCAAAGATTTGGGCGTGGGGCAGGTGCGATCGCACCTGCTTTGATAGCGCCACCAAATCCCCCGAGTCAATCCGCACGCCGGTAATCTGTGCCTCGCCTCGCTGCACCTTGCGGCCTAGCCGTTCGGCAGCCGCCACCGTGTCATAGGTGTCAATCAGCAGCGCCGCCTTGGGAAAGTAGCGTTGAAAGGCTGTAAACGCCTCATCTTCACTGCCCTCTACTGCCGTCAGCGCCATCACCAGCGCATGGGCCATCGTGCCCGTAGGCCGCTGCCCCAGCTTGACTGCCGCCAGCACGTTGGAGGTGGCGTTTAAACCAGCCGCCAGCGCCGCCCGCGCAGCCCACACCGATCCTTGGGGGCTAAAGGCGCGGCGGGTGCCAAACTCCAGTAGCGCCGCTGTGGGGCCGGCCACATCTCGCAGGCGGGCGGCGCGGGTGGCAACTAGCGTCTGGTAGTTGATCGTATTGAGCAAGTAGGTTTCGGCAATCTGAGCCTGCCACAGCGGCGCTTCTACCCGCAGCAGCGGCTCGTTGGCAAACACGGCAGTCCCTTCAGGCATGGCCCAGACATCGCCGCTGAATTGGGCTTCTGCTAGGAGCTGCCAAAATTGGGGTGGGGCCTGCTCAAACAGACCGGTTGCCTTAAGCGACTCGATTTGAGACGTAGTGAAGCGCAGATGAGTCAGGTATTCCAGCGCCTGGGTCAAGCCCATTGCGATTAGATAGCCAAAGTCCTTGGGCAGCCTGCGGGCAAACAGCTCAAAGCTAGCTCGCCGCTGATCGAGCCCCTCACCGACGTAGCAGGCCGTCATCGTCAGCTGGTACAGGTCGGTCAGCAGGGCGTAGTCATCCTGGCTGATGAGCAGTGAAGGGTCTTCCATGTCTGTTATGTCGCTCTCCATGAGCAATTATGGTTATTTTAACCATAATTCTGAAGGGCTGACGTAAAGCAAAACACCTTTTGGGTGAAGATTGGTCTAACGAGGTAAGCGAAACTGACTGAGCTAAAGCACTCAAATTCGCTCAAACTCGTAAAGGATAAGCAGTATCCCAGGTTAAATGCCTTTAGCGATCAGGGTGTTTGCTGGCTGATACCTGGCATGATTTTTAGTGAATGCCTCTATTAAGCGGGCCGTCCTCAGAGGGGAGCTACCGCAGCCCCGAACTAAGGTGGGTGGGCAGTGCCCTACTGGCTCCTAGCTTCCAGTTGGCTGGCTGCGAAGCAGGCTCCAGGGAATCTGAGCATTGGCCGCCAGCAGTCTGCCCAGCTCTGCTGCGCCAAAGCGGTTTACATGGCTGGGGTCAGCAAAAAGCTGATTCTGGTTGCGCCACTGCTGCAGCAAATCTACCAAGATGAAGCCGTGTTGGCTGGCCCGCTGGCGCAGGTACTGCTGAAACTGCTGCTCGTAGCGCAGCCGCACTGCATCTAGGTAATCGTCGCTGAGGGGCAGGTTTACCACTACCAGGGGCACCTGCTGCGATCGCAAGTAAGTTGCGATCGCCTCCAGCGACAGCGACTGTACCCCCTCCAGCTGAAACGGGCTGTAGAAACCGTCATAGCGACCGCTCACCCGAGGAAACTGGCGGTAGTAGATATCAGGATCAAAGCGGTCTTCAACCGTCAAAAATCCCTGGGCTGTGATCGCGCTAATGGGCAGAGCCACGGCATTGGGCATTGGGCTAACAGCGGCTTTCTCAGCCAGCTCAGGCAGCGTTCCGGCGCGCACGGCCTGATAGCCAGGGGAGTTGAGAATTTCGGCAAAGGTGCGATCAAAGCGACCGCTGTTAAAGGCGCGGGAGCCATCGGCCCAAATCACTAGCCGGGGCAGTTGCTCGGGCTTGAGCACCTGCCGCAGCACAAAGCTCATTACCTGGGCCGTTGCCCCATTAACGCTGAAGTTAAACGCTTTGAGGCCGGGGTAGCCCTGAGTTGCCAGTCCCTGCTGCAGCGCCTGCGGGTCAACGCCCTGGAGGGCGCGGGAGCTGCCCATAATCAGGATATCGGGCGTGCCAAGGGTGGCAATGTAGGACAGATATAGGCCGATCTGCTCGTCCAGTACGGGGCTGCCGAAGGTGGGAAAGATTTGGGGGGCGCTGCTCTGCTCGGCCCGCCGCTGTGCGATCGCAAGGTTCTGCACATACTCCCGCCCCTTGCGCTGAGCAAAAACCCGCTGTGGGCTGTCCGCCGGAATGGCCTGCAGCTCATTAATCGCCCCAGCCCAAGCCAGCGTTACCTCATCCCAGTCCTGAGCTGTCCTGGCGGTTTGGGCCAATCTAGCAGCCTGAGTCGCCTGCTCAACAGCGCTAGTCCATCGTGCTTGGGCCTCAACCCTGAGGGGACAGTCTGATTCAGCCCCCTCTGCTGCAGCCAACTCCTCGCCTGCCAAGCTGACTTCTTCAGCGACAGCATCGGTTGGGGCAGCAAAAGGCTGGGGACGGCTGACGTAGCAGCTCAACAGCAAGCTCAGCGTCATCAACCCCAGGAACCAACCCCAGATATTTCGCCTCTTCACCATAGTTTTTCAGCTCATCAGAGCAGCCGCGCCAAACCCTAGATCTCCATTATCCAAATCCAAAGTGGGAATGGCGCGAATCGGAGGCTACTTTTGTTAAGGCGACCGTACAGGCTACACCTTAAGAAGAGGCATTAAGCAGAGGCGCTGAAGGGGGTTGCTACGGCAATCCTATTTGGGCTGCTATCGGTGGGCTACTCGCCTAGAAACCAGTACCGATCCTCTGCTTGAGACTATGTTTAGAGTTAAGAAGACACTGTCGAGGCTGGTTAAGGGCTAGCTGACAGCGTACTCTGCAAACCACTTTTGATAGGTTTGTACCATTGCCTCATCGTTTAGCAGCAGCTCCAGGCGAACCGTGCTGCACTGCTCAAACAGAAAAGTCTCTAGGCCAGAAAGCACCTGGATTGCGGTTTCAGGAGACTCAAACTGGTGTGCTGTAGCCTCAACGCCAGTCGCCCGTCTGAGAAAGATAACGACCCGAACTTTTTCGCACCGATGGGCCGGAAGCTGAACTACGGCTTCTAGAAAATTGATAGCTTGCCGAATGGTTGCTAAGTCAGCGCTCGTGGTCAAATCCTGAGATGCCGTATCTTGAGACCCGGTAGCCGCTGCAGGCAGGGGCGAAATTCCGGCTCCCTGAATTCGGGTTTCTCCCAGACCAACCTCTACCAAGGGTTCGCTATCGCCGATCTTCTCGATGACCAGCTTTTCCCGGCGGATGGGCACTTCTACAATCTCTGTTTCTATCACCTTACGCACACTGATCTCACCGACCTTGTTGCGCGTACGGTTAACTACAAGCCGCTCTTCTAAAAGCTGAATGCTTTTGCCTGCATTGGGAATAATCTGCTGCTGATCGAGATTAACATGCAGAATCTTTTTTTGAGTATCAATATCTTTTAAGTGGTTGTTGCCAATAGTGATTTCAGTTCCAGCCCGACCATTGCCGACTAGCTGTACAACTAAGGAAAAGTCTCCAGCTGACAGCGGCTGCACTCTTACAACCTGGCCTAATAGATAACCCGCACGATCGTATACAGAACTTCCAATTAGCTGATGTTCAGACATTGTAGGATAGATAATTTGTATTTTGAGTTGTTTAATGCGAGGGACGTAGCAGTTGCTGCGTCCCTCGCCAGATGAATTAAATCAGCGAGTCAATCAGGGAGTCACACGACCGAACTACAGGTTGGTTCTGGGGTTCTGATTGGTTGTGGGATCTTGATTGATTCTAGGATTGCCCTCGGTTTTGATATCGAGCTCCTCACGGCGCACCTGTTCGCGGGCCCGCACGGTTTCGTGGTCGGTTTCCTTACGGACGTTGACCTCTTCCCGGACGAAGGGCTGCTTCTCAACGCTGACTTCTTCTTCGTAGACTTCCATGCGAGCAACCTCTTGGTTGTCAAAGGCATGGTCGCCAGGTACAGCAGCTTGGCCAGTTACAGCGTGCCGTTCGATCACAACCCGCTCTTTATCGACAGTCTCAGCAACTTCAGCCGTTTCGGTCAAGACCCGCTTGCCAACGCTGACTTCGCCGACTTTATTGCGGTGATGGTGAGCAATCAGGCGCTCTTCATAAAGGCGCAGCGGACCGTGGTTGTCCTCTTCGCTGTAGCCGTATAAGCTGGGCTCCCGATCGTAGAGACCCACCTCTTGACGTGCCACATCTTGACGTGCCACATCTTGACGAGCAGTTACTCGACGAGTTTCTTCGATGTTGCGAGTGCTGCTCTCAAGAGGCTGCATGCCAATGTTATCGGCATCTAGCGGATTCATCTGAGCTGCGTCATTGGGCGCTACATAGTTGTTGCCCAAGAATTGGCGGCTGGAGCGGCCTTGAGCAACAGGTCGGTAGCCGCTGCGCACCTGCTCTTCGTAGCGCTCGTCTACAACCGTATCTTCCTTATACTCGGGAAGATTTTCAATCTGAGACTTGGACAGTCCATTGACATAGATGCGGCTCTTGTCGTAGTCAAACTGAGCCAGTCCGATGGGCATCAAAACATTTTTGCCAAAAATCCACGGGCCGGTATCAACAACTAAATACCGAAAGCGCCCGGACTCGTCTACGAGAAGATCTTTAGCAGTTCCTACTCGATCTCCACCCTCAGTATAAATAGAGTAGGAGTCGATATTTTCCATCTGACCATTAGCCAGAGTTTCACGATAGTTGGGGTAATAATCTTTGAGCCGATGTAAAGGCATGAATAGCCTCCTTTGAATGTGTCATCCTATTAGAGAGTAGGGAATCGAACCCCTCTGTTTCATCGTCCAATAGAAGGACGGTAATTGCCTCAGCAGGCGTATTTTGAAGAGTTGCTTGAACAGCAATAGTATTTTGAAACACAGGGTTTTTGTATACTGTTTGGCTTGCTCGGTAATATGCTTTGCAGTTCTTCTGCAGGAGAAGCGCTCACAATAAGGGCCTGCATTTGGACTGGGCCAACCCAAACTATAAGGATTCTTAAAAAGCGCCCTGAAAAAAAGGTATTTCTATCTAGAAGTTGCCAATTTATAGATAAGCCTGCTCGGCAACTGTAGCCAATTTATGCCCGCTCTTTTCCTGCATCGCCTGTAGAGAGGATGACGGCAATTCTTGAAAATGCACTTGAGATGACTAGATCAGGCCAAATCTAGGTGGTATCCTCTATGGACATTGCAACGTGAATATTGGCAGGTGCAGCATTTCCCTATGAAACGATCACGTCGGTGGTTTACCCAAGTGCTACTGGGGGCGGGGGCAGCGGTTGCGATCGCAGCCTGTGGTAGCGGCAACGGCGGCGGTGAGGTAGTCAGCGTAGGCTCCAAAGACTTCACTGAACAGCTGATCATCGGTGAAATGTATGCCCTGGTGCTAGAAGAGGCTGGCTTTACCGTTGAGCGTAAGCTCAATCTGGGCGGTACCCCTGTGGCTCAGGCCGCTATGGAGAGCGGCGAGATCGACCTCTATCCGGAATACACCGGCACCGGCCTGCTCACAGTGCTCAAGCTGCCCGTCAGCAGCGACCAGGAAGCGGTCTACAACACCGTTTCAGAGGCCTATCGGGAGCAGTTCAACATGGTCTGGCTCGACCCCTCTCCCATGAATAATACCCAGGCCCTGGCGATGACTGAGGATAAGGCCCAGGCCCTAAACATCAGCTCCATCTCCGACTTTGCCGCTAAGGCCGATCAGCTAGTGCTAATTGGCCCGCCCGAGTTTGAGGTGCGCGAAGACGGGCTGCCAGGTATCCAGGAAGCCTACGGCAACTTCACCCTGCAGGAGTACAAGGCGGTTGACGCAGGTCTGCGCTATCGCGGGTTAGTAGACGGGCAGGCCGATGTCGCCGTGGCCTTTGGCACCGATGGTGAGATTAGCGCCTTTAATCTACTGCTTCTAGAAGACGACAGAAACCTGTTTCCGCCGTACCAGGTCGCCCCGGTCGTTCGCCAGGAAGCCCTCGATGCCAACCCTGGTATTGCCGACGCCCTGAACGAGCTTTCGCCCCTGCTTAACGATGGGGTGATGCAGCAGCTCAACTATGAAGTTAGCGGGAACCAGCGGGAACCGGCAGAAGTCGCCCGCGAATTTCTGGTTAACGCGGGTTTACTGTCAGAATAAATCTAAAGGTAGACCCCGGATATCCGCCGGAAAGGTTTTCTTATGTCCATCATCCAGTTTGATCAGGTTTCACTGCGGTTTCCCAGAGCCCCTCGGCCTGCCGTTGATCGAGTGACCTGTCAGATCAGCGCTGGAGAACTGGTGGTGATTTTAGGGCCCTCAGGCTGCGGCAAGACGACTCTGCTCAAGATGGTCAACCGCCTCTATGAGCCGACTGGGGGCGCTATCTATCTGGGCGGCACCAATATTCGCCAGCTCAAGGCGACTAAGCTACGACAGCAAATCGGCTATGTGATTCAGCAGTCTGGGCTGTTTCCCCACATGACAGTGGCCGACAATATTGCTGTGGTGCCAAAGCTGCTGGGCTGGTCAAAGCCCCAAATTCAGATGCGAATTGATGAGCTGCTGCATCTGGTGCGGCTGCCGCCTGCTGAATACCGGCATCGCTATCCGGCTCAGCTCTCGGGCGGGCAGCAGCAGCGGGTCGGCATTGCCCGGGCCCTGGCAGGTGACCCAGCTACGCTGCTAATGGACGAACCCTTTGGGGCGATTGATGCCATTACCCGCACGGCGCTGCTGGATGAGATTTTGCGCCTGCAGCGACAGCTGCAAAAGACTATTCTTTTTGTTTCTCACGACGTTGAAGAAGCGCTGCGGCTGGCCGACCGCATTATTGTTATGCGGGAGGGGCAAATCGTGCAGTTTGATACGCCCTTTAAACTGCTGACTCAGCCCGCTGACTCCTTTGTCTACAGCCTGCTCGGAGCAGACGATATGGTGCGTCAGCTGGGCCTGCTGCGGGTTTCCTCGGCTATGATTGGCCTGCCTGCCGACTACACAAACGGCAACAAGCCCAGCCTCTCTGCCGACGATAGCCTGCGCGATGCCCTCTCGCTGATTCTCAAGACAGGGGCCCAGGAGCTATCGGTTGTCCAAGATGGTCAGCCGGTGGGCTTGCTGACCCTCGACCACATTCGCGAGTCGGCCCTAGTCGGGGATGGGGTTTGACGTGGGCTATTTAACCAACAACTTCAGTGAGGTTTGGGCTCTGCTGCTGCAGCACCTGCAGATGACGGGGCTGGCGCTGCTGGTTGCGATCGCACTAGCCGTTCCCATCGCCCTCCTGATCTCCCGCTTTCGCTGGCTGGGCCTTCCCATCATGGGAACCTTAGGCATTCTCTACACGATTCCCAGTCTGGCCCTGATCATTTTTCTAGTGCCGCTCTTTGGGCTCAATGCCACCTCGGTGGTGGTGGCAATGGTGATCTACACCCAGGTGATTCTGGTGCGTAACCTGACCGTAGGCCTCAACTCGATCAATCCAGCGGTGATAGAAGCCGCCCGAGGCATGGGCATGACCGCCTGGCAACGGTGGTGGCGAGTGCAGGTGCCCCTGGTGCTGCCTGTTTTTGTAGCGGGCGTGCGAATTGCTACGATTGTCTCAATCGCCATTGCCACCATTGGCGCGAAGTTTAATGCTGGAGGGCTGGGCAAGCTGCTCTTTGACGGCATTCAAACCAACCGCTACGACAAGATCTGGGCCGGTTCAATCACCGTGGCGCTGCTGGCCTTTGCCCTAAACGCGCTGCTGCTGTGGCTAGAGAAGCAGAGCAATCCCCTGCGGCGAGTCAAGCTGTCCTAAACTCACCTAGATACTCATCCCCTAGAGTCTGGTGATAGGCTTTGCCAGCAATGCAGCCCCCTGCACCCTTGCAGGGTCGGTCGTGCTATCCGGCAGAGCTGAGAGGAATCGTCCCAGTCTCTACCCCCATCCGGCACAATGGGAATTGCTCTCCAGCCGCCACTTGGTTTATGAAAAAGGTGTTGCGAAAATTCCGTTGGAAGCCTCTGCTCATTTTGCTGGGGCTAGGAGGGGTGGGAGTCGCCCTGGCAGTGTTTTTCTGGCCCAGGCAGCCCCAGCCTGTAGCGATTGATCCCAGAGAGCAGTGGCAGGCCCAGCAGCAGGTCGTGAGCAGCGTCATGCAGTCGGCTGATCGCAACGCTTTGATTGGCAGTTCCCCAACGCTAGGCGCACCCGATGCCGAGATTATTCTGTTTGAGTTCTCAGACTTTCAGTGCCCCTACTGCGCTAGAGCCTCCCTCGACGTGAAAATTTTGCTGGACAAATACAGCGATGACGTCCTGTTTGTCTACAAGCACCTGCCGCTCACCCAGATTCATCCCGAGGCTATGCCTGCCGCTAGGGCTGCCTGGGCTGCAGGTCAGCAGGGACAGTTCTGGATTTACCACGACGGGCTCTTTGCCTATCAAGATCGTTTAGGAGAAGCTCTTTACGTCGAACTGGGGCAACAGATCGGGCTAGATTTAGAGCAGTTTAATCGCGATCGCACCAGCACTGCCTCCCTCACCGCCATCCAGCGTGACCTGCAGCTAGCCCAACGGCTACAGCTCGGTGGCACCCCCACCTTTTTGATCAACGACCTGTTAATGCCGCCAGGGGCTCCCCTCTCCTTTTTCGAGCAAACTCTAGACCAGATCAAGGAAGCCCTAGCCGCTAGAGAGCAGCCTCAGTAGTGCTGTTTGCCGTGTAGCAAAGGGGATAGCGTCTCAGGGCTGCTTGAGCGCCAGTAACATCGTGGCAGCCTGCTCTAAAGTCCCGCCAAAGGCTAAGAGACCGTCTTCATGGCCTGCCATTACCAGACATGGCTTCTGGGCCAAGCTCTCTTCTCGAAAAAGCCGCCCCATTTCGTAGGCCATCGCAGGCGTACCGTAGGGAACGCTGGCGCGAGTCGTAGGCAAGACATTAAGATACTGCTGCCAAAGAGCGGCACTGTGCCCGTGGACAATAGCTCGAATCGCGGGATCTAGGGTGTACAGTGCAGCGTGGGTAAGGGATTCTGAAGAGGCCTTGATCGGGCCGGTGCAGTGCAGGCTATTGCGCTCAATATTCCAGCTGTCTACCAGGGTGTAGTGCTGGGGCTCTGTATGGGGCAGATGGCCAGTTTGAGTACCCGAGATGACGAAGCTGCTGTCGGTCAGCTTCAGGCTGATGTTGCCGTAGCCAACGCCGTTGGGGTAAATGCCAATCAGGCCAGCGGCAAAGATGCGATCGCGCCATCCCATTAACTCTTCCAAAGCAGGAAATTCTAGCGGCTCAGCCACCTCCCACTGACAGCTGTATTTAATGACGCCCTCGTCAAACATCTAGTTCACCCCGCTAAGCATTAGGATTCGCTAGATTTCGGAAGCGCGTAAACTGCGGTTCAAACAATAGCTTCACCGACCCAACTGGGCCATTTCGGTGCTTCACCACAATTACCTCCGCAATACCGCGATCGGGCGTATCTGGCTCGTAATACTCCTCGCGATACAGCATCATAATCAGGTCGGCATCCTGCTCAATCGAACCAGAATTATGAGAAACAATACCGTCAGCTAGCCAAGAAGCTGTTCCGGGCACTGTCAGATCATAGACTTCTTCTTCTCCTAAAAACTCAATACTTTTTATCTCATCCCAATAAATGTCTGACTCAGCCCATTCCTTTAAAGTAGGACTTGCCAAAATATCAGCATATCCAGCTAAAACCGTTCGGGAAGGTGCAAACTTGAAGTGAGATGAGCCCCCATAGGCTGTCCCTCGAAGACGAGCCATTTCCCTATGAGAAATATCTTGAGCTTTCATCTCAGCTTTCACAACTTTGAAAATTTCGTTAGGTAACGTGTCCCTATTCGGATTACCTAACTTATCCTTCAAAGCGAGTCTCAGGTTAAGCGCGGCATGAAGTCTAGGCCCAAAAGCATTAACCTTATCCAAAAACCTCAGCTGCTGATCACACCCCTGCACGTCTACAGAAAAGCACTGACTTGCGCTCCATCGCACGGTTGACTGTATGCCTAGCCTTAGAAGCAGCGCGACAACATCGTAGGCCAAACCCTTACTCACCGTTGCGAAGAAAACGCGATTGGCTCCATTCGTCTGGCTGTCAAAAATGCAGCCATCCGTTGCCCAAAGGTGACTTAACAATAGGGCAATCTGCCTGTTAGAAAGCCGAAAAGCTGCCTTTGGCACTCTCTTTTCAGAAGATCGCTGCCCAAATATACCTAACTCACGCAGCCACTGATTAACCCCAGACGGTTGCCATCGATGTCCATTACCTGAGATCAGCAGCTGATGCCACTTTCCACGACCTTTGTACCGTTTTACTTCAACTCCAAATTCCTGCTCAGCAGCCATTTTAACGAGAGCACTGTTTTCTTCTGAAGCTGTGCAGTACCGCATGGGCTGGCCTTTGAGGTAACTGCCATCCCCTATCAACTGTCCCAGCAGCGCAACTCGTAGATCGGGCCACTCTTCACAAGAGATGGGTTCTGGTAAGTATCTAGCAGTTGCCAAACGGTCACCGAGTGCTAAATCTCCAACTTCTTTCCAACCATCAAAGCTATAAAGCCGATGATTTTGAGTCGCTTTAATGACTTTGCCGCTGGCCAAGCGGATTCTGTAGACAGGCTTGAAGCCCACACTCCAAACCAGATCGGATTGCGCCCGAACTAACTTGCCCCTGCTGTCAAGGCTTATGACTTCTGGGGTTTTCCCTACCAGCTCCCGAATCGCAACCCGTTGACCATCTGCTAAGACAACTAGCGTATCTCCCGTTATGCATTCCCGCAGATCAGACATCATCGGGCGTTTATTGGTGCGGGACTCAACGCCTCGGCTGAGCTGGGATAGGGCAATGATCGGGGTATTGAGTTCTCGGGCTAACCCCTTTAAAGAACGGGTGATCTTGGAAAGCTCCTGCACTCGGTTGTCGCTGCCGCCCTCCATTAGCTGTAAATAGTCGATCAGAATTAACCCCAAAGCACCTCCTTGCTCAGCCTGAAGCCGGCGGGCCTTGGAGCGCATCTCAGTGACTGAAATGTTAGGCGTATCGTCGATGAAGACCGGCATTTGCGACAAAATGCTAATCGCATGGCCGAGTTTTTCCCACTCCTGCTGGCCAATGCGGCCACTGCGCAGACGGCTACTTTCAATCTCAACTTCGCTGGAAAGTAGGCGGTAGACTAACTGCAGCTTCGACATTTCTAAGCTAAAGATTGCTACCGGCATTTTATTGACGGCTGCGATATTGCGAGCAATATTCAACACGAAGCTAGTTTTTCCCATTGCCGGACGACCAGCCGCAATGATCAGGTCAGAGCGTTGAAAACCCTGAGTCATTGCGTCTAAGTCGTAAAAGCCGCAGGGAACCCCCGGCATGACGATGCCAAGCGATCGCTGTTCAATCTCGGCAAAGGTATCGATCAAAATGTCGGAAGTAGCCGTCAATCCGTTCTGGGGCCGGTCCTGGGTGATGCCAAACAGTTTTTGCTCGGCCTGGTCCAGCACCTGCTCTAGCAGTGCGCCTGCCTCGTAGCCTAGCTGAGCAATCTCCCCCCCGGCTTGAATTAGACGTCGCCGAGTGTATTTGTCCATCACCAGCGCCGCATACTGGTCAATGTTGGCAGCGCTGATGGTGCGGTCAATCAGCTGGGCTAGGCGGCTTTGGCCCCCGATTTTCTCTAGCTTGTCATTGTCCTTGAGCCAGGCCGTAATGCTCATCAGGTCGGTAGGGCGGCCCTTGGCGTAGAGATCGAGCGCCGCCCGGTAGATATCTTTGTGGGCCCCGATGTAAAACGCTTCGGGCACCATGACTTCCATAACTCGGCTAATGGCTTCGGGATCCAGCAAAATGCCGCCCAAAATAGCCTCTTCGGCCTCAATGTTTTGGGGGGGCAGCCGATCGCTGACCTGCTCAAAATTGAGATTTTGCACCATAGTCAAGCCCTTACAAAGAATATCCGGAGGAAGCAGCGGTGTTTGTCTTCACCTAATTAGCAGGCTTACCCTGAAGCCGACAATCAGCATCTCATCAAAAAATAAGGCAGAAACCCTGTGTGGATAAACTTATTATCCAACAACGCTTCTGCCTGTAGAGCAAATGTATTACTTTGTCAGCTAACTAGGCTGGGCCTACTCAGCCGCAACCCGCAGGTTGACGGTGGCGGTGACCTCCGGGTGCAGCTTGACATCCACCCGGTACTCGCCCAGCTTGTTGATGTCGGGCAGGGTGATCTCGCGGCGGTCTACCTCTTTACCAGCGGTAGCCTGAATCACCTCAGCCACGTCTGCTGCCGTGACGGTTCCGAAGATCGCTTCTTTTTCGCCCACTGCCTTTTGCACAGTGAACAGACCGATGGTTTCCAAAGCTTTTTTGGTAACTTCAGCTTCCTGCTTGAGTTCTAGCAGCCGCTGACGCTCCTTTTCGCGTCGTCGCTCTACCTGCTTCAGCACACCAGGCGTGGTGCGAACCGCCATTCCCTGAGGAAGGAGGTAATTACGAGCATAGCCAGGGGCGACTTCTACGAGGTCGCCGTTTCTGCCCAGCTTGCGAATATCTTGATTGAGAACTACCTGTACCCGTTTAGCCATGATTTTTTAGTTAATGCCCAGTCGTCTATACTACCGAAAGGACTTGTGCGATCGCAACACCTCCCGAAATTATGGCTAAACTTATTGCCGCTTTGCTCCTGGCTGTCTGGGTTGCTGCCATTGCCATTCTCTCAGCTCAAAACGGTACGCCTATCTCCCTGCAGTTCTTTGGCCTGCGCTCGATTCAGCTGCCCCTGGGCATGACGCTGGCGTTTTTTGCGGCAGCCAGCATGATCGCGACTGCGCTGGTGCTGCCTGTGTTGACAGGGAGTGGGGGTTTGGGCTCCTTAGGGCGACGGTAAAAGAAGAGGCCATTAGTAGGGTGTATCATCGCAGCGTGTGGCGCACCAGGTTTTACAAGAAGCCACCTTCGTTAACGGATCAGTGCGTTGCGCTGACGACACCATCCCCTACGAGATCAGCTTATCTGCACTGGCTAAGTCAAAATTGTGCCACCCATAAGCTTTTGGTAGCGCCGATCGAGTTCGGCTTTGAGCCGAGGCCAAAGTTCAAGAGTTTTATCTTCTTTGAGCAGCGCTTCGGCGGCAGCGCGAGCCTGTTCCAGTACGTCTTGGTCTTCGACTAAGCTAGCCAGGGCAAAGTCGGGTAGGCCCGACTGGCGGGTGCCCAGCACCTCCCCCGGACCTCGAAAGCGCAGATCCATCTCCGCGATGAAAAAGCCATCCTGGGACTGCTCCAGCACTTTGAGCCGCTGCAGAGACACTTCACTGCGGCTGGCGCTCATCAGCAGGCAGTAAGACTGGGCTGCGCCCCGGCCTACCCGCCCGCGCAGCTGGTGCAGCTGAGACAGGCCAAAGCGCTCAGCATGCTCAATCAGCATGACCGAAGCGTTGGGCACGTCCACCCCCACTTCCACGACGGTGGTCGAGACCAGGATGTGGGTTTTGCCGTCGCGAAACTCGGTAATCGCCTGATCTTTCTCAGCCGAAGACATGCGCCCATGCAGCAGACCCACTTTAAACTCGGGGAAAATCACCTCGGCCAGCCGCTGATGCTCTTCGGTAGCGGATTTGAGGTCGAGCTTTTCTGACTCTTCGACCAGGGGCAGCACCACGTAGACCTGGCGGCCCTGGGCCACCTCCCGCCGCACCAGGTCGTAGGCGTGGTTGCGATCGCGTCCCGTCAGCAGCGTCGTCTGAATGGCCTTACGTCCGGGGGGCAGCTCGTCAATCTGGCTGACGTCCAGGTCGCCGTGCATCGTCAGGGCCAGGGTGCGGGGAATGGGGGTGGCCGTCAGCGTCAGCACGTGAGGGTTGGGGCCTTTTTGCTGGAGCCGGGCCCGCTGCTGCACGCCAAAGCGGTGCTGCTCGTCAATCACTACCAGGCCCAGGCTTTGGAACTGCACCGGATCTTCAATCAGAGCGTGGGTACCGACTAGGACGGGCAGCTGTCCGGTGGCCAGTTCTGAGAAGATAGCGCGCCGCTTGGCGGCCTTGGTTGACCCCGTCAGCAGCTCCACCGGCAGGTGCAGTTGGGTAAACCAGCTCACCAGCTTGCGATAGTGCTGCTCCGCCAACACTTCTGTCGGAGCCATCAGCGCCCCCTGATAGCCTGCCTGAATCGCTGCCAAAATGGCGATCACCGCCACCACCGTCTTACCAGAGCCCACATCGCCCTGTACCAAACGGTTCATGGGAATGGGCCGCTGCAGGTCGGTGAGAATATCGTTGACCACCCGCTGCTGGGCCCCAGTCAGGGTAAAGGGAATCTCCTCATAAAAGGCATCGATCAGCGTCCCGGTGGGAGCCAGGGTGACGGTAGTTTGCTGCTGCTGTTGCTGCGATCGGCGGCGCAGCAAACCCAGCTGCAGATAGAAAAACTCGTCAAATACCAAACGGCGACGGGCAGCAGCCAGTTTGTCGGCATCGTCAGGGAAATGGATTTGTGCGATCGCATCGCCCAACCCGGTCAGGCCATACTGCTGACGCAGGTTCACCGGCAGCGGCTCTTTGAGTTCAGCTACCGCAGGCAGGGCTGCCACCACCGCCCGCCGAATCAAATCCGCCGACACCCCTTCGGTGAGCGGGTAAACCGGCACCACCCGGCCAATCGTAAGCGATTCAATTGCGCCACCAGATCCCTCCAAAACCTCCAGATCCGGGTCTTCCAAGGTCAGGCCAAACTTGCTCTCCTTTACCAGACCCGAGGCCGCCACCACCGCGCCCATGGGAAACTCCCGTTTCTGGCGCTGCTGCCAGGCCACATTGCTGTAGCGGCTGCCGGCATAAAAACGGCTTAGCTTCAGGCGACCGCTGCCATCGTCTAACATCAGCTCAAAGATGGTCAGCTTGGAGTTGCGGGGGCTAGTAAAGCAGTTGCTGCGCTTGATGGTGC
Organism: Cyanobacteria bacterium Co-bin13; assembly: GCA_014534385.1. Classification (GTDB taxonomy): domain Bacteria; phylum Cyanobacteriota; class Cyanobacteriia; order Phormidesmidales; family Phormidesmidaceae; genus JACVSF01. The sequence goes on along the minus strand of JACVRP010000024.1, from coordinate 940 downwards.
CTACGACCGTAACTGTTTCCCCTGGCTCTAGCGCCGCGATCTTGACCTGCTTGGCGTAGTCAATGTGGTCGCGGGGATAGTAGTAAAGAACATCCTGCACGGTCCACAGGCCCAGCTTAGCCAGCCGTTCTCCGTTCTTTGGGCCAATTCCCTTGAGATAGGTCACTGCCTGCTCTAGGGCAGGCTTGCGACCCTCGGCTGCCGCTGCTGAGGCGGTAATCTCTGCGGTTTTAGGGGTACGGGGGCGGCCTTCGGCTAGGGTCTTTTTGACCGCCCCGTTAGCTGCTCCACTGCTTGCTTTTTCTAGCTGGCTTTCCAGAGTTCGCCGGGTTTCGTAGAGGGTGCGGCGGGTGTCTGCTACCAGGTGCTGACGCTGGGCAAAGCTCAGATCGCTGTACTGGGTAAATTGCTGAGCTAGACTAGCCCAGCGTGCCTGGTCAGGGCTCGGCAGCTGGCCGGGTGGGCAGCGCAAACTGTCCTGCAAAAATTCATTGAAGCGCTGCTGTTTACCCTCCAGGTTGTTGAAGCCGCGCTCGGCTTCTAGAGAGAGGGCCTTTTGCAGGCGCACCCAGTCAGGGGTAGACACAGGGCTGTCTGTCATCGCAGCTCATTCCCCCCCAATTGACTCCTCTCGCGGCTCCTCTCGCGGGGCTTCATCGTACCAGGTGGAGCGCCAGGCCAGTTCGGCTTCTGCGATCGCAAGCTCCCGCTGCTTTTTCTGGTAGCGGCTGCCGAGTTGCTTCAGCTTGCCAACCGCCTCTCGCAGCTTGCTGCGCCAGAGAGATGCCTGAGCATCCGCAAATTCAATGTCAGACAGCCGCAGGTGAATCGCCACCAGATGAGTCATGTCGCGCTCGTCGTCGGCTTCATCAGCGTCGTCTAAATCTTCCTCTTCCCCTAGGGCCTCTTCATCGTCGTCTTCATCTGCTGTTTCTGAGCT
>JACVRP010000280.1 GCA_014534385.1 Cyanobacteria bacterium Co-bin13 | reverse complement strand
GTCCGGGATGACCTGGTCACCATTTACAACGCCTTCTACCGCTCATCGCCCTGGGTGACGGTACTGCCCAACGGCACCTATCCTCAAACCAAGTGGGCTTGGGGAACTAACCGCTGCTACATCGGCATTGAGGTCGATCCACGCACGGGCCGAGTAATCGTCATGTCCGCCATCGACAACCTGATGAAGGGGCAGGCCGCTCAGGCGGTGCAGTGCTTCAACCTGATGATGAACCTGGAGGAAACCTTGGGCCTCCCCCATCTCAGCTTCTATCCTTAACCCGACGCCAGATGCGCCGCTCTCTAGGGTAAAACGGCGTCTCAGGCAGTGCCCCTAGCCCTTCTACAGGCTCTACTGCAGCTTGTTCTCTAAGGACTTGAGATACTCAGTATTGACGCCAGACTCACGGGTGAGAGCAATCTTGCCGGTGCGGGCAATCTCGCGGATGCCGAAGCGGTTAAGCACCTGGACAATAGCGACCATCTTGCCCGGATCGCCCACTACCTCTAAGGTGAGGGAGTCTTCGGAGACATCAACGACTCGGGCCCGAAAGATTTGGGCCAGCTCAATGATCTCGGAGCGGCTAGCGCTGCTGGCATTGACCTTGAGCAGCATCAGCTCCCGCTCAACACAAGGCGTTTCAGTAATGTCTTGGACCTTCAGCACGTTGACCAGTTTGTAGAGCTGCTTGGTCAGCTGCTCAACCACCTGATCGTCACCAGGGACGACCATCGTAATTCGAGAAATGCCCAAGGTTTCAGCCGGTCCTACGGCCAAACTTTCGATATTGAAGCCGCGCCGGGCAAACAGTCCAGCGATGCGAGAGAGAACGCCTGCCTCATCCTCAACTAGAACAGACAAGGTATGTTTGATCGCGGGAGGAGAGAAAACAGTCGTAGCAGTAGACATGGCAATACGTCCTCAATACAGCGGCCCAGCCGATCAGGAAGTCGCAGCAAACAGTGCCGCTACTTAACTAGAGCCTCAGCTAGAAGACTCCATTTTATCTGAATTTAGGGAAAATCACGCCCGATCGAGCCCCTGATTACGATGGCGAATCGCTCACGCTGAGTGCTTTTTCAGGTCAGGAGATAAAGTGAAAGCAATGGTTACGTTTCGGGGCCGCGAGATTCAGCATAGGGACCTAGCTGACGCTTTGCTGCAGCGTCCGGCCCCAGATCAGGCAGCCATCGCTGATACGCAGCAGGCCCCCAAGTAGAAAGGTCGCAATATGATGAGGGTGCTGTCACCGAAAAAGTAGGTGGGGGTATCCTATAGGTCAACTAGGTCAACAGTTTTGCCCCAATTGCAAGCTAAATGAGGTCACAGGGAGCCGCTCAAACCAAACCACCCCTCATTCACCGTCTGCTGGAATTAATTAACCTGCGACCGGGAGAAGGGGAGCGAACTCTTTTGATGTTCGCGTTTTACACTACGACGTCCATGGGAATTTTGTGGCTAGAGGTCAGCTCGGCCGCGCTTTTCCTGGGCGAATATGGGGCGGCTATTTTGCCCTGGATTTACCTGTTTAGTGCTGCGGTAGGGTTTAGCCTTAACACTATCTACTCGTGGCTGCAGCGGGTGCTGCCCCTACGCTGGGTCATTGTTTTGATTGCGCTGCTGATGGCGCTCCCCATCCTGCTGTTTCGGTGGGGGTTGGCTGTTCCCTGGCTGGCGGCTGCCACCGTGTTTGCAATGCGGCTGTGGATGGAGGCAATTTACAACCTGAATGACCTCAATGTTGCAGTCACCGCCAACCAGCTATTTAATATTCGAGAGATTAAGCGGGCTTACCCGATTATCAGCAGCGGCAATCTGGTCGCGGACGTATTGAGCGGCTTTTCTGTTTATCTGCTGCTGACGCTGGTGGGTCTGGAAAATGTGCTGCTGCTGGCTTTTCTGATCATGGTCATCGGCTCTTTGATCCTGCTGTACCTGAGCCAGAACTACGAGCATGCTTTTCCTGATTCACCGAAACGACAGGCTGAGGAAACCAGCTTCAACCAGGCCCAGCATCGTCTGCAGGGACCTCTGAGGCAGTACGTCATTCTGCTGTTTGCGTTCTTTGTGCTGGCTCAGATGCTGCTGTTCTCAATCGAGTTTCAGTTTCTCAACCAGCTAGAGATCAATCTAAATGATTATGAAATCGCCGGCTTCTTAGGCATCTTTACGGGTCTGCTGGGGCTGATTGAGCTAGTGACCCAGTGGTTTACCTCCAGCCGCCTGATTGAGCGCAAAGGGGTATTTACAGTCAGCCTCATTTTGCCTTCAGCCATCGTCGTCCTGGGGCTGGCCAACCTGGTACTCAGCAATCCACTGCTGCTGGGAGCAAACTTTCTCTTTGTGGGGCTGGTCGTCCTTAAGTTCTTTGATGAATGGCTGCGCTATACCCTGATGGCCAGCACTCGGCCTGTCTTATTTCAGCCGATTCCCGACCAGCTGCGGAGCAGCATGCAGTCCCTCATCGCCGGGATTGCCGAGCCTTTTTCTATGGGCTTTACGGGAATTACAATCCTGCTGACGATAGCGTTTTGCCGTCGTCTGGGGTTTTATGAGGTGGCTTTTCAGTCGCGGATCTTTTTGGTTGGGGTGATTGTCGCGGCCCTGGTGTGGTTTGGGGTGATTTATCTGCTGCGATCGCGCTACCTCAACCTGCTAGTGCTAGGAGCCGAGCGGGGCCTGCTGAGCTTCTCGGACGCCAACCTGCGAGTCTTGAAACGGGCCTTTATCGATCAGCTTGAGTCCCAGACCTCGGAGGCCAACAAGCGCTCCTGCATCGAGCTGCTCTGCCACATCGATCAAAAGGGGGTAGGCGAAATTTTGGCCCCCCAGCTAGCCACGCTCTCTCCGGCGCTGCAGCGGCAAAGCCTGGAGGCGATGCTGGAATATCCCAACCCGGCATACCTAGAACCGGTTGAAACCTTGCTGCAGGCTTCTCGGCAGCCCGAAGTGCTGGCCCTAGCCCTGCGCTATGTCTGGTTAGCAGAGGCTAACCCAGACATCAATGCGCTGCGCCCCTACCTCAAGCCGGATATCGACCCGGTAGTGCGGGGCACGGCAGCCTCAATGATGCTGCGGCGAGGCGATCGCCAGGAGCGGGCCGAGGCCACAGAAACCCTGCGAAAAATGCTGACCCACGAGCAGGAGCGAGAGCGGGTGATGGCCTGCCGAGCCCTGGGCGAAGCGGAGTATATGCAGGCTTTGCGGATCTACATTCGCGACCTGCTGCAGGATGAATCTTTGAGGGTGCGGCGGGCGCTGCTAGATGCGATCGCAGCCACCCAGCTAGAAGAGTACTACCCCTCGCTGATCAAAGCGCTGCAGTATAAATCTACTCGGGAGGCCGCCGTCAAAGCCCTGACCCGTTTGGGCAACGATGCGCTGCCAATGCTGGAGCGGGTAGCCACCGATGGCTACAAGCCCGAGGCCCTGCGCAACCAAGCATGGCAAGTGATTGGCGACATCGGCACGCCAGAAGCACTCGACATCTTAATCAACAGCCTCATGACCTCGTGGGGCAATACCCGCCGCTGGATTTTGCGCATTTTGCTCAACCTGTTTCAGGAAACCGGGGTCAAGCGGTCCAACTTCATTGACACCGCCTTGGATCAGCTGGGCCGTAGCGGCATTGAAAACCTGATGAACACTGAGCTAGCCTTTATCTCACAGATGCTGGCAGCCAAAATTGACCTTTCTGCAGAGCAGGTTTCGGGCCGCGAGGCCAACCTGCTGCGGGAAGCCCTAAACGATTTGCAGGACGACGCTATCGAGCGATTTTTCATGCTGCTGCGGTTTGTCTCACCTCCCAGCGCCATTCAAGCCGCCCAGGTCAGTCTACAGGGCTCGTCCGCCAGCCGGGCTAGGGGCTTAGAGATTCTCGACAACAGCCTCGATATCTCCAGCAAGCGAGCTTTTCTAGGCATTCTAGACAAGCGATCGGACTGGGAAAAACTGAAATTTCTGGCAGCCCTAGCCCGCTATTCACCTCAAACGCCCAACGAGCGGCTTCGCAGTCTTTTAGATCTGCGTAATTTTCTTTCTGACTGGGCTCTGGCCTGCTGCTTTCACCTAGCGCGGCACAAGCGCTGGAGCCTGACTGCAGACCACACAATAGCCTGCCTGCAGCACCCGACCGGATTTGTGCGAGAGGCTGTTTTGGCTTACCTCAACGTAGCTTCTCCCCGATCTCTAAAAGCCGTTTTGCCGCTAATGAAGGAAGACCCCAACGAACTAGTCGCTGCCCAGGTGCATCAGCTCCTAGCAGAGCTACAGTCAGAGGAAGGCTCCACTGCCATATCCCCTACTGTTTAGCTACCGGTTGCCGTTCAAGCATCTCCTCTAGGCACTCCCTAAAACCGCAGTCCTGTAAGCTGAAATTGGCCGGCCTATCGCTTAGCCCAATCGATTTCGTATTCAACAGCCCTTGGCTTGTTCGCCCAATTTCCTATGCTCACCAGTGTTGATCGGCTCCTCTTCATCCGCAGCGTTCCCATCTTTAAAGAGTTGAGAGACGACTTTTTAGTCCGTCTGGCCTCCGTTATGGATGAAATGACCTTCGCTTCAAACTACCCGATCATTACAGAGGGGCATGAGGGGCGGGCCCTATACATCGTGGTGTCCGGTCGAGTCAGCGTGCATCTGCGCGGTCAAGAACTCGCCCAGCTAGACCAAAATGCCTGCTTTGGGGAAATGTCTGTCTTCGATGCCGAGCCCCGCTCCGCATCGGTCACAACCCTAGAGCCCTGTAATTGCCTCGTTCTGACACAGCAGCAGCTATACGAGGCTATTGATGAAACCCCTGGCATCGCGGTTAACATCATTCGGCTCCTCTCTCGCCGCATCCGAGAACTTAATCGAGACCTTAACCAGAGGCAGCAGGAGCTTCAAGCCCTTCAGCGGGGGCCGCTGCCTTACCTGCAGGAGAGCCCAGTGCCGACTGAAACCCAGCGTCACGCGCAGGAAAATGGCCAGGTTGAGCTGCCTAGCCCCCGTGGGTATTTCCCCTACGGCCAAGTTCCCTACTAGCCCTCGGCAGACAGGAGGCGTTGTTAGCTCTGCGCTAACAAACGAAGATTGTTTACAGACTTGTGAATAAGTGTTAATTTAATGACAGGTGAAGAATATTTCGGTTTCTCACCTATACATATCAACGTTTTTGTTGTTAACGCACTTATACAATCATGACGACTACTCTACAGCGGCGCGAAAGCGCTAACCTGTGGGAGCAGTTCTGCCAGTGGGTGACCAGCACCGACAACCGCCTCTACATTGGCTGGTTCGGCGTACTGATGATCCCCACTC
>JACVRP010000261.1 GCA_014534385.1 Cyanobacteria bacterium Co-bin13 | reverse complement strand
GGCGGCCTATGGTCTCTGGATTGGCAGCGGGGCCTTTCCCCAAATCGCGCTGCTGGGAGCTTTAGCCGGGCTAGCTCTGGCGGCAGAAGGCAGTACAGGCTGGCTCAATCGCGCCCGCCGCCCCTGGCATGATTTGCTGGCAGGCACTCAGGTGGTTGCTGCAGGCGTGTATTTTCCGGCGAAGCAGCTGGGTACAGACAGCTATCGAGAGGTAACGGTTGCGGCTTACTCAGTCGACCCCGTCTACGACAGTGCCCCGCCCTATGCCGAGTCCGAGGGGGGACTGACCTCAGTGATTTTGCTGCCGCCTGGTAAGACACCCCCCATTGCCCGCCACTGGGTGCGGCAGTATCCAGTCCTTGTGCTGGGCGGCCTTGTGCTGGGGGGTTTAGGCATTTTGATCGTCGGCATCGTCGGGACCCAACTCTACACCCAGCAGCAGGTGAGCCAACGGAGCAGCCAACAGCAGAATGATGACCTGTTTTTGGCCCTGGTCGACACCCTCAGTACCCGCGCCAGTCGCCCGCAGGAGCAGCAGGCCGCTATTCTGGCTCTGGCCAGTACTCAAGATGCCCGGGCGATTCCGCTGCTGGTTGACCTGCTATCCCAGGCTCAAGATCCGCAGGTGCTAGAAGCGCTACAGCAGGGGCTAGTAACCCTGGGGCCTGAGGCGCTGCCCCATCTGCAGCGGCTGAGCCAGGCCCTGGCCACTGACATCGCTGCCCTGCCCCCCGAACAGCGCTTCGTGCCTCAGCAGCGACAGCAGACGGTGAAACGAACCCTGGCTAAACTCCTAACGCTTTATAGCGGTGAGCTTCAGGGCGCTCAGCTGAGCCGCACTTACCTGGGCAAGGTGATGGCCAGCCCCGATGCCTTTAGGCTGGTGCTCGACCAGGTTGATTTGGCCGGAGTCATCTGGCAAGGATCGGTCCTGTCGGGAGCCAGCTTTCGTCAGGCTCGCTTTTTTGCTGTCGGACCAGACCAGAGGCCCGATACCTATGACGACTGGGTGGCAGACCTGAGCGGCTCTGACCTGACCGAAGCTGATTTTTCAAGGGCTAACCTCCGCTATGTAAGCTTTCGGGGCAGTAGCCTGCTGCGGTCTGCTCTAAACGGTAGCGAAGCGGCTTTTGCCGATTTTTCCAAAGCAAACCTGGGCAGTGCTGAGGTGATCAGCGCCAATCTTAGTCAGGCTCTGCTGATTGACGCTAGCCTGGTGGGCGCAGATCTAACCGAGAGCAACTTGTCTGGAGCGAATCTAACCGCTGCTCGCCTGCATCAGGTCCAGGCACCCGGAGTTAACCTCGAAGGCGCAAACATGACGCGCGTGGAGGGGCACGAGGTTAACCTGAGCAATGCCAACCTGCGTGGGGCAACCCTCGTTCAGGCCGACTTAAGCGATAGTCAGCTAACAGGCGCTGACTTGAGCGGAGCAAACCTGGAAAATGCACGCCTGCACGGTGCTCAGCTGCAGACAGCTAATTTGCAGGGAGCCAACCTGAGCGGAACGGACTTTCAAAATGCTGTTTTTTTCACGCCTGCAGCGCTGGCTCCTGACAGTTTTATTGAGGCATTGCCTGACTCACAGCCCCAGAAAAGCCTGGCTGGCGTAGATTTTTCCAGGGCGCAAAACCTGGCTCCCGACCAGCTGGCTCACATCTGCAGGCAGGGCGGCGTCCATCCGGTCTGCCCCAGCATTCAATAACGTAATAGGATTCTGAGTAGGATACGGCCCTTCTACCGGTGCTAACCTATGCAGCGCACCCGCCTTAGTACGCTCTTCGATACGGCAAACAATCAGCTCAACCGCTGGCTGTTTAACCCCTGGCGCAGGATATCGATTATTGTCATTAGCCTGCTGGGGGGCAACTTTTTTGGCGTTGCGATCGCAGCTATCGCCGGACAGGCAGCGCAGCAGGACGTCACGATTGCTATTGTCTTGGTGATTCTATCCGAGCTGCTCAACCGTCTGATCTATGGCCGCAACTGGCGCAGGCGTGGCCAGCCTCCGGAAGAACCGCTAACGGTGCCGCTCTTCTACGAATCCCTCAATGCCTTCAAGATTGGCACTATTTATGCCCTGATCCTAGAAGCCTTTAAGCTGGGTAGCTGAGCCCTAACTGCTGCTGCAGCTGTTCGATTCGCTGGGCGATGCCGGCCCAGTCGCGCTTCTGCACCTGCGCTGGGGGAAACAGCGAGCCAGACAGCCCTACTGCGATCGCCCCTGCCTCTAGTAGGGCCTTAGCGTTGTCTGAAGTCACACCCCCCGTAGGGATTAGGGGAATCGCGGGCAGCGGCCCCCGTAGGCTGCGAATGTAGGTCGCTCCCCCCACCGCGCTAACAGGAAACACCTTAACCCCGGCTGCCCCAGCCCTCCAAGCGGTAACAATTTCAGTCGGCGTCAGCGCCCCAGCGACCATCGGCACTGCCCGTTTTAGCCCTAGCTCCAGCAGAGAGACGTCGGTAAAGGGGCTAAAGCCGAACTGGGCTCCGGCTGCGATCGCACGTTCTGCTGCGGCTAGGGTGAGCAAAGTTCCTGCCCCAATCCAGCAATGCGGCAGGTCCTGGCGCAGGCAACCGACCAGCTCTTCGGGCTGCTCACTGTCCCAAGTAATCTCAATCAGCCGCACCCCTCCTTGCTCTGCTACCCGTGCCATAGCCAGCCCAGCAGCCAGATCAGGGGCCCGAATCACCGCTAGCAGACGGTGTTTTTGCAGCAGGGTGAGCCAATCTTCGCGATCCATAGGTCAACAGGAAATGGGCGTAGGGGCAGGTCTTGCCGGGAGGCTGTAACCGCTACAGATCTCCTTTCCAGACCGGTCAGTTTCTTCACAGAAAAAGAAAGAGACGCGATTAATCGCGTCTCTACAGTGAATCAATTTACTTCGATTTGGGTCGTCTGGTCTCGATTGAGATCTAGACGATGGAAGCCATCTTCACGTCATTGGTGGCCAGCAGATGCTGCAGTTCTTCTGCATCTACGGTTTCTTTTTCTACCAGCATGTCGGCCAGTTTATCCAGCACATGGCGATTTTCGGTTAGCACGCTCTTGGCTCGGATATAGGCTTCGTCTACCAGTTCCCGCACCTCTTCGTCGATGGCAGCGGCAGTCTCTTCCGAGAAGTCGCGCTCGGCATTGATGTCGCGACCCAGGAACATATTGCCCTGCTGACGACCCAGAGCCACAGGCCCCAAGCGATCGCTCATGCCAAAGCGGGTAACCATCTGACGGGCAACCCGAGCAACCTGCTGCAGGTCGTTGGATGCGCCGGTGGTAACTTCCTCTTCACCGAAGATAACCTCCTCAGCGATGCGGCCTCCCAGAGCGACGGCCATCTGGTTTTGCAGGTAGGAGCGGGAGTAGAGCCCCGACTCTAAACGATCTTCGCTAGGGGTGAACCAGGTCAAACCGCCAGCTCGACCGCGAGGGATGATGCTGATTTTCTGCACCGGGTCATAGTCGGGCATCAGGGCACCGACGAGAGCGTGTCCGGCTTCATGGTAGGCGACGAGCTGCTTGCGCTTTTCGCTCATTACGCGGTCTTTCTTCTCAGGACCTGCCAGCACCCGATCGATGGCGTCGTTGACTTCGTCCATCGAGATCTCGGTGAGGTTGCGGCGGGCAGCGAGAATGGCCGCTTCGTTGAGCAGGTTAGACAGGTCGGCCCCCGTAAAGCCAGGGGTCCGGCGAGCGATTTTCTCCAGGTCCACGTCCTTAGCAAAGGTCTTGCCACGAGCGTGCACGTTGAGAATTTCTAGGCGACCCGCGTAGTCCGGCCGATCAACGACTACCTGACGGTCAAATCGTCCTGGACGCAGCAGCGCCGCGTCTAGCACGTCGGGCCGGTTGGTGGCAGCGATGATAATGATGCCGGTATTGCCCTCGAAACCGTCCATCTCGGTGAGGAGCTGGTTGAGGGTTTGCTCGCGCTCGTCGTTGCCGCCGCCGAGACCTGCGCCCCGTTGACGACCCACTGCATCGATTTCATCGATAAATACGATACAGGGCGCGTTTGACTTGGCCTGTTCAAACAGGTCACGCACCCGCGAGGCCCCTACCCCGACAAACATCTCAACAAACTCAGAGCCGGAAATGGAGAAGAAGGGCACCCCAGCTTCACCGGCTACGGCTCGGGCCAGCAGGGTTTTACCGGTTCCAGGAGGGCCAACCAGCAGCACACCTTTGGGAATTTTGGCTCCAACTGCGGTAAAGCGGTCGGCATTTTTAAGGAAGTCAACGACTTCGGCCAGCTCTAGCTTGGCCTGGTCAATGCCAGCGACATCGCCAAAGGTAACCTGAGTCTGAGGCTCCATTTGCACCCGAGCTTTGGACTTGCCGAAGTTCATGGCCTGGCTGCCAGGACCGTTTTGCGCTCGTCGCAGGACAAAGAACAGCACCACCAGCAGCATGATCGGAATCAGCAGGGTGCTGAAGGCGCGAACCCAAACGCTATCGTCGCTTTGGGGCAGCACGACGATGTCGACGCTGTTGTCTTCCAGAATGTCGATTAGTTCGGGGTCGTTGGGCAGGTTGACGATCACCTGACCGTTGCCCTCGGGGTCAGTGAAGCGAGCACGGGTACGGTCAGAGCTGATGTTGACCCGCTCGACCTGGTTGCTTTCAACGGCCTGCAGGAAGCGGCTGTAGCGCCAAGTCTGCGTTTCTTGACCGGAATTATCGAAAATGGCAGTGGCTAAGGCGATGACCACGACCACTAGCAGGGCATAAAGACCTGCGTTTCTCCACCGTTTATTCACCGGGGTTGTGCCTCCAATTGCTTCAGGGTGAGGATGGGGTGTTTCTTAAAATGAAAACGTATATTAACTAATGTTAACGCCAGATTCAGAATTGGTCGAATAGGCGAGATTAAATAGCGGTTTGCAGGCCAATTTCCAACTCTGTGGTCACGCTTCCCCAAACAGGGAGCGCAATTCCTGCAAAATCTGCTGATCAGGATTGTATTCCAGTCTAGTTCGCCCCTGCAGGACTGTGTGAATGGGGATGACCTGTACGACGCTGTTGCTGTAGGCTAGGCCCTCAAACCGTCGGATCTGGTCGGGGGTCCAGGGAGTTTCGAGGGCAGGGCAACCCCTCGCCTGTAGGTGGCAGATCAGCTGCGATCGCACCACCCCTGGCAAGATCCCTGCGGCTAGCGGCGGCGTCCACCAGTGCCCCTCAGCCCAGCCCCACAGGCTGCCGCTGCTAGTTTCCAACCAGTTGCCCATTTCATCAACCAGGATGGCCTCTGCCGCCCCTTGCGCCTTTGCAGCCTGGCTGGCCAGCCAGCAGGCCAGGTAGTTGCCCGTTTTATGCCCAGGCAGGCTTCTGGAAGAGTCAGGGTCAGCGATCCAGGCAGTCGCGCCGCGCTGCTGACGTGCCCATAGATCGCTGGGGAGAGTACGCCCGGTAATCAGCTCTTGGCCATCGGGGAACAGCGTAATTCTGAGCACGGGGTAGTGCGGGATCAAGGTTTCGGCTCCCTGACGCACACGCGACCAGTCGGGTTGGGGCCAGCGGAAGGCCGCGAGGGAGGTGTGAATGCGATCGCAGTGCTGCTGCCACGCTGTCAGCGGATGGTCTAACGACT
>JACVRP010000053.1 GCA_014534385.1 Cyanobacteria bacterium Co-bin13 | reverse complement strand
GGTAAACAATCCCATCTCAACTAGCGACAATGGTTCGATAACGCTCTTGGGGCCAGCGACCATTGCCGCAAACATCACGACCGCAAACAGGCCCCTATCCTTTGGCTTCCCGGTGACGATCGGGGGGAACGTTACCCTCGATGTCGGGGCAAGTGCAATCTCGTTCGAAAATGCTCTGGCTGCAGGGAGCAATTCCCTCACGCTAACCGCCGATGAAATTGACTTTAAAGACTCCGTTACCGGAACGGGCGATCTCACCCTCCAGCCCGCTACCCAAAATCAGCCAATTGTTTTGGCTGGGTCTCAACTCACCTCAGGTCTCGACCTAACGGCCTCTGAACTACAACAGCTGCAAAGCGGCTTCAGCGCTGTCACCATAGGTAGCTCGACGGGGTCGGGCGAGATCCGTTTGGGCGGTCCACTGGAAGTCAATAATCCGGTGATTTTGCGATCGCCCAATGGCTCCATCAGTCTCAATAATTCCGTTACGACCAAAGACAATGGCTCGCTGACGCTGCAGGGCCCTACAGCGTTGACGGCAGACATCACCTCTGGCAATCGCCCCCTGACGTTTGATAGTCCGCTTACCATTGGCAAAAGCATTACGTTGAATGCAGGGACAAGTGCGATCGCATTCAACAACACCGTCTCTGCCGGGATTAACGACCTGACCCTGGTAGCCGATGAAATCGATTTTGCTGGCCCGGTTTCCGGTTCTGGCAATCTGACTTTGCAGGCCCAAAATCGCTCCCGCATCACCGTAGGCGGCAGCATCAACGACGCCGACCTCAACCTCACAACCAACGATCTGAGGCAGTTAAGCAACGGTTTTTCCAGCATCACCATTGGTAGGGCGGGCAGCGGTGAGATAACCGTGCAGGACAATCCCACCTTCAGCGATCCGGTGACGCTGCAGGCCAATACCATCGCTGCCAACAGCCTAACAATTACCGGTACCGACAACGCCAGCGTCACCCTGGCGGCTCCCGGCGGCATTACCAGCACAGGCAATGTGCAAATTAGGGCCCCCAGAGACATCACCACCCGCAATATCAGTGCCCCCGGCAGTGCGGTCAGCCTCAACAGCAGCGGCGTAGTGACAACGGGCAATATCGACACGCGCTCAACCACAGCAGCTCCCGGTGGCGCTGTCACCATCCAGGCCCAAACCTCTATCACCACGGGCTCAATTCGCACAAGCAGCCGCCTGGGGAGCGGTGGCAGCGTCTTCTTGGACCCCCTGCTTGATATCACAGTAGGTTTTATCGATGCTCAAGGCGGGGCAAACGGCGTGGGGGGTGATATTACCATTGCTACCGGGCGCTTTTTCCGGGCTACTGACAGCTTCTCAGATCAAACCGGTACGCTGGCTAGCCTGTCCTCCAGCGGCGGGTTGGGGGGCGGTACGATCGCAATCAGGCATGGCGGTGGGCTAGAGCCGTTTAGAGTGGGCGATGCCACCTCCAACGGTACCGCTGGGGCCATTGTCAGCGGTTTCTCGGGAGGAACGCTGGCCCTAAACCGGGGCTTTAGACCCATCTTCGACCAGATTGACCTGGCAACCAGTGCGGGCCGCATCCGCATTGTTAATACAGGTGCCGTTGGCAACCAGGAAAGGCCCTGCCTTGAAAACTGCAGCGATACTGCGGTCAATTTGGCGGTAGATCAGCAGGAAGAAATTGGGGCTGCCCCTAACTTTGTGATCACCCAAGATCTCGATGTCGATACCGAAGAGGCGCTGAATAATGCCGACAGCCGTCTGACCACGGAGATTAACGCGTATCTAGGCTTTGGCGATGAGGTTAAGCCAATATCACTGGAACAGGTTCAGGCGGACCTCAGAGCCGTACCCCAGCAGATCCCGGCGCTGCTGGTGGTTGGCTTTGGCTACTCTGGGAGTTCATCGATTCAAACGGCTCAAGGCTCTGCCAGAGACAGTGTGCCGCTGGAGCTGATCCTGATCACGCCCAACGGTGAACCCATTTATGCTCAGGTGCCTGAAGCCTCCCGCCGACAGGTGCTAGACACCGTAGAGCGGCTGCGGCGGCAGGTCAGCGATCCCAACTTAGTGGGCACTGATACCTATCTAGAGTCGGCTCAGCGGCTTTACCGCTGGATCATCGCGCCCCTAGAAACGACTTTGGCTGCTCAAGGTATTACCAGCCTGGCCTTTGTGATGGATGAGGGGCTGCGATCGCTCCCCGTAGCCGCCCTGCACAACGGCAAAACCTTTTTGATAGAGAACTATAGCCTGGGCCTCATCCCCAGCCTCAACCTGGTCGATCTGACCTACCGAGACATTAGCGCAGCGCCCGCGTTGATTGGCGGGGCCTCTGAGTTTGCTACGGAGGCCCCGCTGCTGTCGGCGGGGGTAGAAATCGAAGCCCTGCAGCGCATCTCGGGGGGCCAGACGCTAACCAATGCCGCCTTTACCATCAGCGGCCTCAAGCAGGAACGGCCTTATCAGATTGTTCACCTGGCGACGCATGGGGCGTTTCTCCGGGGCAGTGCGGCCAACTCCTATCTGCAGTTTAGCGATGGGCGGCTGCGCCTGAATCAGCTGCGAGAACTCAACTGGAACGATCCTCCCGTGGATCTGGTAACGCTCAGCGCCTGTCAGACGGCAATGGGCAACCGGGAAGCGGAGCTGGGCTTTGCGGGACTTGCGATCGCAGCCGGGGCCCGCTCTGCCCTGGCCAGCCTCTGGAAAATCAGCGACGAGTCCACCACAGGGCTGATGGTGGAGTTTTACCAGCAGCTGCGCGAGGGGGAAATTAAGGCGGCCGCGCTGCGGGAGGCCCAGCGAGCCATGATTCGAGGCGAGGTCTACACTGAAAATAGTCAGCTGGTTTGGCGTAACGGCCGAGAAGATTTACCGGCTGAACTGGCCTGGCAAGGGCGGCGAGACTTCTCCCATCCCTTTTATTGGGCGGCCTTTACGCTGGTGGGTAGCCCCTGGTAAGCCAATCTTGAAATGTCCTGAACGTTTCATAAAAAACCCTTTTTTACCCGTAAGAACGATCTAAGCTAAGTGGAATTGTGCGTGCAGGCAGGATTGCGGTGAAGTCGGCTGGGCTGTCAGCGGCTAGATAGAGTGGCGAAGAAAGGCTTCTCTAAGTGGCTGCGTAAATAGCCCTGGGTTGATTTCTCAGGTGAACCTGCGGCCGCGTCGGATCGGTTTTGAGAGAGGTTTGGGATGCCTACGTTGAAACTGGCAAATCGGGTAAATCGGGTAACGCCTTCTATGACCCTGGCAATTTCGGCCAAGGCCAAGGCGATGAAGACAGAAGGGCTGGACGTGTGCAGCTTCAGTGCCGGTGAGCCAGATTTTGACACGCCCGATCACATCAAAGCTGCCGCTAAACAGGCGCTGGATGAAGGCAAAACCCGCTACGGCCCGGCAGCGGGAGAACCGGCCCTGAGGCAGGCGATTGCAGAAAAGCTGCAGGCGGAAAACGGGCTCTGCTACGGAGCCGACAACGTGATCGTCACCAATGGCGGCAAGCACTCCCTCTACGGGCTGATGATGGCGCTGATCGAGCCGGGGGATGAGGTAATCATCCCTGCGCCCTACTGGGTTAGCTATCCAGAGATGGTGCAGCTCGCCGACGGTACGCCCGTCAGTGTGCCGACCACCCTGGAAACTGGCTACAAAGTCACCCCAGAGCAGCTGCGGCAGGCCATCACCCCCAAGACCAAGCTGTTTGTGCTCAACTCGCCTTCCAACCCTACCGGCATGATCTACAGCCCCGACGAGATTCGGGCGCTGGCCGAGGTCGTGGTCGAGGCCGACATCTGGGTGGTGTCAGACGAAATCTACGAAAAGATTCTCTACGACGGGGCCACTCACCTCAGTATTGGCGCAGCTAGCCCTGAGGCCTACGATCGCACTTTGACCAGCAACGGCTTTGCCAAGGCCTACTCCATGACCGGCTGGCGGGTGGGCTATCTGGCAGGGCCCATTCCCATCATTAAAGCGCTGACGACAATTCAGAGCCACGCAACGTCGAACGTGTGTACCTTTGCTCAATATGGTGCGATCGCAGCTCTGCGCGGTCCCCAAGATTGCGTAGAAACCATGCGGCTGGCCTTTGCCGAACGTCGCCAGGTGATTGTTGATCGCGTTAAGGCCATTCCTGGTCTGACCTGCTGCGAGCCCCAGGGAGCTTTTTACCTGTATGTCGATATCAGCCAGCTAGGCATGCCCTCGCTGGATTTCTGCAATCGGCTGCTAGATGAGAAATACGTCGCGACCGTCCCCGGCATTTCCTTTGGCACCGAGGGCACCGTGCGGATTTCCTACGCCACTGGCCTGGAGACGATTCTCAAAGGCATGGACCGGCTAGAGGCCTTTGTTAAGGCTTACAGCTGAGGTGCCCTAGTCCGATTTGCCCTGGCCCAACCCTGCCTAATACTCCCCCATGACCCGTCAAAAGCAGTTCAGGCTAGAGTCTCACACGGGCGGGGTAACCGCTTTGCTCCTGGGCACGCTGCTCTGGAGCACGGCCTATATCGTTGTCAAAGACATCGTTGGGACGCTGCCGCCTAGTTCGATTGTGCTGGGGCGCTTTGCGATCGCAGCCCTCTGCTTTCTGCCCTGGCTCAGGCTTAAGCCGGGCCTGATGCTGGCTGGCGCAGAGCTGGGCTGCTGGCTAATTGGCGGCTACGGCACCCAAACTCTGGGCCTACAGTACACTACCGCTGGCCGCAGCGCCTTTATTGCCTCGCTTTGCGTTATTTTGGTGCCGCTGCTGCTAGGGCTAATTGGCCGTCGTATCGCTGCTGCTGCCTGGGTAGCGGCGGCACTGGCGCTAGTGGGAATTGCCCTGCTGTCTTACCAAGGGGGCCGTCTCAACGTGGGCGATCTGTGGAGCCTGGGAACAGCGGTCTGCTGGGCCGGTCATATCATTCGCCTGGAGCGCTTTGCCCAGCGGTATCCAACCCTGCCCCTCACCGCCATTCAGATCTGGAGCATGACCGCTTTGTCCCTAGGCTGGGCCGCGTTCGACCAGGGGATGGGGCAGCCAACTGCCGTTAGCGCTGCCGCTGTCCCCTGGGGCTGGCTGGTCTATCTGGGGCTGTTTACAACCGCGCTGCCGACCTGGCTGCAAACCTTTGGCCAAATGCGCGTTAGCCCGCCAGAGGCCGTAATTTTATTCACCCTGGAGCCAGTTGCCGCCGTGATTCTGGCCTTTTTTCTGCTGGGCGAATCGCTGACCGACCTTCAGATACTGGGGGCCATTTTGATTATTGTTGCCACTTACGTCAGCCAACTGCCCAGCCGTGCCAGTAGGTTGGGTTAAACAACGTGAACCCAGCCTCAGAGACGATGGTTGGGCTTTCCCCCAGGCTCCACCCAACCCGCAATTCCTTCAAGCTGCCTGAGCAATACGCCTCAACAGCCAGTGTTTTGTTGATGTTTTAATGAAGTTAGCCTCGCGCCCATAAAAGCTATGCCTCGCCTTCTATCCCTTCTCCTCGCCTGTCTGCTGGCAACAGCGTCGCTATTTGGCTTAGGCGGCTGCACGACTCAGACGCTAGAAACAGGCACCGATTATGCCTACACTTCACCCAGCTCCGACGGCATCGGCAAGGTCTATCTAGGCCGCGAAATTGCCCAAGTCATGGGCCACGAGGGAGCCTACTGGCTAGAGCGCCCCAGCCGAGAACTAGAAGAACGCCCTCAAGCTGCCCTAGAAGCCCTGGAACTGCGCCGAGACGATGTGGTAGCCGACATCGGTGCAGGCACCGGCTACTTCAGCTTTCGCATTGCTGCGAAAGTGCCCGAAGGCAAAGTGCTGGCTGTTGACGTGCAGCCAGAAATGCTGGATCTGATTGAGCAGAAAAAAGCAGAAACCGGCATAACCAACGTCGAACCCATCCAAGGCAGCCCCGACCAACCCAACCTCCCCCCCAACAGCATTGATTTGGCCCTGATGGTCGATGCCTACCACGAGTTTGCCTACCCCCATGAAATGATGCAGGGCCTCGTCAGCGCCCTCAAACCCGGTGGCCGAATTGTTCTCGCCGAATACCGTGCAGAAAACCCGCTCATCCTGATCAAGCGCCTGCACAAGATGAGCCAGCGCCAGGCGCAAAAGGAAATGGCCGCCGTGGGCCTGCGCTGGGTTAAGACCGATGACAGGCTGCCGCAGCAGCATTTGCTGTTTTTTGAAAAGCCAGTTTAGGGGAGGTGGAGGGGTGGGTGGGTGGAGGGGTGGGAGAGTAAATAGTTGCTCCACTGGCTCCTGAATTTCTAATCAAACCCCATCACCCCTCCACCCTCCTATACCCTCTGCACAGCGTTCCCTTCTTCGGTATGCTGGTTGTAACGCTGAGTAAACAACATCTGTATGAAAAAGTGGCTGGCTCTTCTCCTAACCCTTGTGCTGGCGATCAGCTCTCAGGGCTGTGTCTCGGCGGGCAGTGGCCTGCGGAGCTTCTCAAACCAGTATGAAGGCTATGAGTTTATGTACCCCAACGGCTGGACAGAGGTGAAGGTGCCTGGTGCTGCCGATGTTGTTTTCCATGTCATTGTGCATGAGACGGAAAATGTCAGCGTGGTAATTAGCAATGTGCCCGAGGGCAAGACTCTGCAAGATTTGGGTACGCCGACCGAAATGGGCTACAAACTCTCAAAAGGTATTAACGCCATTGCTGGAGACCAGGATGTGGAGCTGGTGAGCGCCCAGGAAATCGAAGCGGGTGACAAGACTTACTACATTCTGGAGTATGTTGCCGATTTGCCCTCTGGGGTGCGGCACAATCTGACCAGCGTGATTGTGCGCCGGGGTCGTCTATTTACCTTTAATGCTTCGACTCAGGAGAACCGCTGGGAGCGGGTCAAGGACCTGATGAAGCAGTCGGTTGCTTCCTTTAAGGTGGCTTAGAGGGGGATCTTAGGTGCAGCCCGATATGCCCCAGTTCATTCTGGCTTCGGCCTCCAAGGCCCGGCGGCTGTTGCTTGTCTCTGCTGGGCTGCACCCTTTTGTCTGTCCCAGTGAGTTTGATGAGTCGCAGGTGCCTCTGATGGACCCGCCGGCCTATGTGCAGGAACTGGCGCGCTGCAAGGCTGAGACTGTGGTGAAACAGTTTCCCAACGGGCTGGTGCTGGGCTGTGACTCGGTACTGGCATTTGGCGGGCAGATTTTTGGCAAGCCCAGCGATCGGGAGGATGCGATCGCACGCTGGCACCAAATGCGCGGCCAGGTGGGCGATCTCTACACTGGCCACGCTCTGATTCCCCCCGGCGGCGTGCCTCTGGTGCGCTGCGCTGTCACCCGCGTTTACTTCGCTAACATCGATACGCCTACCATCGAGGCCTACGTAGACTCTGGCGAACCGCTGCACTGTGCCGGGGCCTTTGCCATCGACGGCAAAGGCGGCCTGTTTATTGAAAAGCTAGAGGGCTGCCACACCAACGTTATTGGCCTCAGCCTGCCGCTGCTGCGAACCATGCTGGCAGATGCAGGCTACCGGGTCACCGACTTTTGGTAGCTCGGTCCCAACAGGTCTTTGGCAAAGGCCGGGGTTAAAAGCAGCCGCTATCTGCGCTAGGAAGCCATGTCGCGAATGGCCTCTAGGGTGATTGTGCAGCGCTCAGGCGGAAACTCTTCAGCAGCCTCCTGAGCGAGCTGTGCCAAAGACGTGGTTGAAGGCTTAAACCGCCCCAGGACCGCATAGCTCAGCAGCCCCAGATACTCGCGCATGGCCAGAAAGGTGCGATCGCTAGATCTGACGCTTGAGGGCAGGGGCTCGATATAGGGAGTGACCGAAAACCCAATGCCTTTAAAGGTCAGCCAGGACCGCAGCATGTGAGGCGAATCCGTAATTAGAATAATGTTCTTGATGCCTTGAGGCCCGAGGACAGAAGCGACTGAATGGGCCTCTTGCTTCGTGGTCCAGGCGCAGGCAATGCCAGACAGCTTCCCCTCTGCTGGCAGGTTTCTCTGCTGCAATAGCTGGAAGGTGCGAACGCTTTGGTGACGCCCCAGGGTAAGAATTTTGGAAACTCGACCACTCTCTAGCAGAGAGACAGCGCTGCTGTAGCGTTGGCCCTCAATCTCCTTTTTGCGGGCCAGCACCACGACTGCATCTGCTGGCTGCCCCGTATCTTGGGGCACAAAGTTAACCAGGCCCTGAATTGCGAGGGCTGAAAATAGGGGTGAGATGAGGAACCAATAAGCCGCTAGCAAAACCACGGCAGCTTGCAGAAGCTGCTGCCTTAGCCGGCCAGAACTGCACAGCAGCACGAATCCTATCAGAATGAGCAGCCCCAGAGTTACCTTGTAAGGACTCGTTAGCCAGCTGTACATCTTCCAGGAGAACCGGATCCAAAACAGCCCAAAAAAGGAACGCAGGGTTTCTAACATACAAGACGAATTGCTGGAGGTTTTCTACAGGATTAAAGTCGCTCAAGTCCAACCTACTTTGAGAATCTTTAAGCCAGCAACCAGAACTGCTGCCTGCAGTAAATTCCACACAGTTCGTAGAACATATTGCAGAATATGTAAACTTTTAATCTGTAGAGGCTGGTCAGTCCACAGCTGCTATTGGGCTTATGTAGGCAGTCATGTCCCAGCATCTGTGCCCAAATCCTTGCAGCCTGCTCGGCTTAACTCTCTTTAGCCGTAGGGCTTAGATGTAGGGCGTTACGTCTTCGCCGCAGTCGTCAGCTAAGTATGACAGTGCCCGGAAGCGCAGCCCTACCAGCTGGTCGTACAGCGGATTAAGCTTGCACATGGGCGGAATGTGGACCAGCTTGCGGCCAAACAGCACCACATCGCGCTCAAACGGGCACTGAGGTGGAATTAGCTTGCAGACAAAGCGGGCCAGGCGCGGATCGTGGACCTCAAGCTGGTCGAGCCAGACGCGGGCGGGTTTGAGCGGGTCGAGCTTGCCGTCGGCCTGGGGCGGGTGCAGCGGCGCTACCGTACCGCTAGCGGCTGTAACCTCTTTCAGGTTGTAGAGGGTAAGTCGCAGTGAATCGAGAACGGTTTGCTCTAGCTCTAGAGCAGTGCAAAAGCTCCGGAGCTTAGCATCTTCTTCGGTGGAATAGACGCCATCGGCCAGGGCCACCATGACCGCCATGCGTAGGAAGTTTTCGGCCATCGCGAGATCATTCCCCATGGCCGCCTGCAGCTCCTCGGTAGAAACTGACTCAAAGTGGTCGAAGTCGATGCTGGGAGCTAGCTCCTCCTGGGTGATGGAGGTGATTAAATCTTTTTCGCCTTCATCAAAGTGGCCATCGGCCCAGGCAATGGTGAGCAGACCTCGCAGCCAAACTTTGATTTGTTCCTGAGTGTAGGGAGATTCCGCAGTTGCAGTCATGGTGTGACCTCAATGTCCATCTTGGACAGGCTCTAATCATCAAGCTCTACGTGCGAAAGCGCCTCAATTGTAGCCTGTCTGTTTAAAGCTACAGGAGGCTTCAAGATTTTCCTAACGACCCTGCCAGCGAAGATCCGGTGTGCCCAGTCAGCACCCACAGCACAGCTCTGGCTCCGTCTCGCATACTGCGCAGCAGATCCTCCGATTCAGCCTCACTAGAAGGCACGGACAGAGGCCTAAAGCTAATGCCCCGGCTGCCCAGCACAATTTGACCAATGATGCTAGCCCGCCGCATGTGGTAGTCAGATGTGACCAGATAAACGCAGGAGACGCCCTCTTCTTTAAGGTCGTCAACGACAGTCGTGAAGTTGGTGACCGTATCTACAGCCCGGTAGTCTAGCGTTACTCGGTCGGGGTCGATCTGGGCCTGCTGAAACACCCACTCGGCATATTCTGGATTGCTGCCGGAAGACACCCAAACGGGCAGATCTGGGTGCTGCTGAGCCATAGTGGCAGCGTACTGTTCCCGATCGGTGGAGCCGCCTAGCACCAAAATGGCCTGGGGTTCTTGAAAGAAGGCTCTGAGCTGCTGTTGCCCCAGCCACACCAAAGGAACCAGCGCTGCAAGGATACCCAATCGCCACCCACTGCGACGACGGTCCCGTCTTCGATGCCCAACAGCACCCCTTCTCTGTGCGGAATACCCCTGTGCTGATCTAGCAGATCCCATACCCAACCCCGGACCGTGACGCCTCAAAAATTTGCCCCTTACATCCTATCCCCTTTGTTGAAGGTGAATGAATACCGTCGCCATAATTAAGCCTCCTACTGGGCGCTGGGCAGACAGGGCAGACAGACGCTACCTTTGAGGCGGAGGTTCTCCCTTGACAAGGTTTAAACAACCCTGAGAATCCCGCGTTTTGGCCTCATTCCTGCTCTTATTACGGCCTTATCTTCTGGGTTTAACCTGGCAGTGATTGAATAGGCCCTGGCTTCTGGGAATTGCCAAAATGCGTTTAGTGCGCTTGTTAGTCCGTTCGCTTATTTTAGGAGGAACCCAATGGCATTTGCTCGTTGGCTGAAAAAACTGGCCCCGATTGTGCTGGTGCTGGTGTTGCTGGTCTCTGCCTGTACGGCCGCCCCCAACAAGTACGATCAGGTGCAGTCGGAAACGACGGGCCGCAACGCGCCCGCTGCTGTGGCCAAGGAGGCTGAGCAAGGCAGCACGTTCAATCAATTTTTTCCTGACTCTCAGGGTGAATATGAGGTGATTCCGGCCCAGGAGAAAAAGGGGTTTGCTGAGTACAAGCTAAATCAGGGGAGCACAACGATTGCGATGCTGTCGATCAACGACACCACCAGCGTGCCTGCGGCAGCAGCCAAGTATGCCGACGCTACCGAAACGGTTGCCGGATACCCCATGGTGAACCAGGGAGCGATGGCCACCGGGCTCTTGATCAACGATCGCTATCAGGTGAAGGTGCTCTCTCGTTCTCCCAGCTTTACCCAGGCCGATCGGGTGGAGTGGCTGCAAAAGTTTGACCTAAGCGGCATTGCTCAGCTGCAGGGTGCGGCTACCCCTGTTGTCCCAGGTCCGGCGGCCAAGGCCCAGCCGCTGACGGTTCCCCCTGGTGCGCCTCAGGCTCCCGTTTTAGTTCCTCAACCGGCCTCTTGAGCCCCTGCCAATCAACCCTATCTGGAATGGATTAAGGCGGGTGGGCAATCCGACCCTACGGCTGTCAGGCATTGACATATTTAAGGAGATTGACCGTGAGCACGAAATTTTACGAGCGGGTAGACAAGCTGCCTAAGGGCGGCCTTACCGTCATGGCATTGAAGTCCCTAGATACCTTTTTGCCAGGGCAGTGGGACAACCTGGTGGGCTTTGACCACACCATTGAGAAGGTGACGGGCGAAACCGATCCGGCGATGGTGCAGGCGATTGCTGAACGTGCGATCGCACTATTCAACGACAAGTCCCAGGGCTACCAGCGGGCGCTCTGGCTCTACGAAACGGTAGATTCTGCCTCGGGCCTGCTGGGCACCGCTGCCCTAGCTAACCGCATCGGCCAAGATACGTTTTTGGGCTTTTTGAAAAACGTCACGCCCAAGCCCGAAAAAGCCCAGACCATCGACCTCTGCGTCAAGCTAGTCACCGAAGTGGTGGCCTTTTGCCAGATCAACGGCATTCCCGGCGACAGCCTGGGCGACTTTTTGCGGGCGCTGGGCGACTACAGCGGCGAGTCGCTGGTACGGATGACGGCGCTGGTATCGTTTGACGGCATCATTCCCCTGGGCGCAGACTTCTCTAGTAAGGCGCTGAAGGCGATTAAGGGCATGGGGCCTTCGGAGCTAGAGAGCAACCGCACCTTTAAGGGAGTGGCAAAGGAGATCCCTGGCAAGGATTCTAAGGGCAAGCTGGCCTTCATCACCGAGAGCTTTGAGTCTACCCAGGGCTGGATGGACAAGTTGGTTGCCAGCCAGGGCATCACCCAGAGCAAGCTGTTAGACAACGTTAGCGGCTTTGTCGAAGGCTCTCAGGGCAAGCTCGACTACCTGGGCGCGTTTCTCGATATGTACGTCAAGTACTACGAGCACACTGGGGTGCAGACGCTGGCTCGCCGCCTGATTGAGCGGGCTGTGGCTGAGATTTAGCCCTGTTGCAGGCTACCCGTCTGGGTGTAGGAGACTGCGCCCAGCTGGGTATCACGGGCTATCAGACTGCAGCAGATAGCCCTGGTAGAGCCGCGCCGTTCCAGGTGCTGCTGCCCTTGCCAGGATCAGAGGTCGTCCGGGTTCGCTGCGGGCCGTGATGCTGCCGTAGTAGATCGGGACGTTAACGGCAGCTTCTAGGGCAGCTTCGCCTGCACCCGAGGACGGGGCAACCGCCCAGCTGCCATAGTCAAAGTAGGCCTGCCCCTGGGCCGCCATCTGGACACGGGGCACCTCCAGCGATTCAAAATATCGCGATATGCGGCGCTCGGTGCGCTGGTCAATTTCGTAGGTGCCGTCGGGGTAGTCGCGGCGGGTTTCGGTGAGGGTAACGGCTTCTTCGCGGGTGCGGCTCTCGACGTAGAGCCGGTAGTCGTCTAGCTCAGCATCGTTGTCGCCAAAGTAAAACCGCTTTTGATTGCGATCGACTGCGATCGCAACCGCTTTCCCCGCAGGTAGGTTCACCCCGCTGACTGTAAAGCTGTAGCTGACGTTTTGGGTGCGAGAAACTGGCTGGCTGGCTGTCGTTTCGGCATCAACCCCAGGGGCCGATTCGGTTGAAAAGTCTTCCAGAGACACGACCAGCTTTGGAATCGCGGTAGACTGCTGGGCTACAAAGGTAAGCTCTGGGCCGGTTTCTTGAGGGTACACATACAGGGTCAGCGGTACTTGAGGAGACAGCGTTAGACCCTCAAAGGCGGCAGTGTAGCCAGGGCCTGTGACCTGCAGCGAGGTGTCTCTGGCCGCAGCAGCTCCGGTGATTTCGATTTTTAGGGGATGTGCGATCGCATCTACCGACATCTGATAGCTGGCCGGGACGTTGCGGTTCAGCCCGCCCTTAATCGGCACCCGTTCGGCTTCTAACGTGTCGACGGGTGTGTAGCGGCCTGCCGCAGCATCAAACGTAGAAACGGTGAGGCTGCCTTCGCCAATCAGAGCAACTTCAACCTTGGCGGGCTTGACCGGGGCTGGCAGCGGAGAAATTACAGGGGCACTCGGCGCAGGCGACCCGCCCTCTGGAGTAGAGAGGGGGCTCTCTCCCTCACAAAACGGGCAGGTAAAAGGGCCTTTGGCAACCACCTGACCGTTTGGCGTTATAGGCGTGCGCCAAGAAAGCTTCGTCAAGTCCAGGTTTTGGCTCTCGGCATTGCC
>JACVRP010000655.1 GCA_014534385.1 Cyanobacteria bacterium Co-bin13 | reverse complement strand
CAGGAAGCTCAGCCCAAAGCTGCTGTTAATACAGTAATCCGGTACGGCTCAGGGCGATACCTTAGCAGACCCAATATATCACCAGTTCTCTAAAGAGGCCGCTTCTACTGAGGGAGTCTCTTTGAGGCAGCAGAGTCTGGGCTGGTGGACTAGACGATTAATGAGCAATAGGTTGGTGAGCGATCGCACCGGGATAAATTGCCTGATCAGGCTGCCCTGGAGGCAGCGTTGGCAGCGACTGAATTAAAGGGGTTGAGTATCAAGAAGTTTGAACCTGAACCGCATTTTCCTTTCAAACTGTGACTTTTACCGCTGTCTGGCATACACTTTGGGCAAAGTCCAGAGGTCGCGAAATTTAGCCAATCGACGTGGGCGATCTGACGGTAGCATTAGCTGTTTGTCAATCCACTTCTAGGCCCGTTAGGGTCTCTTCACTACGGGTCGGGCTGGGCGTTTCCGCCGCTTCTTACTGTCTCCTAGAGAGTCAAGTCCAGAGTCGGCCAGGTCTAACATCTTCGTACCTTAACAGCGACTACAATCGACGAACTTGTGTATTCAAGGGGCTGAACGTGACTTCTCAGAGGGAACAACTGCAGGGGCTAATTGCTGAAATAGAAGCGATGTTGGGCAAAGCATCGCCCAAACTGCCTTGGGTCGTTTCTAACGAAACAGCCCAACAGCGGAAGGTCTTGGAGAAGGTCTATGACTATCTGCAAACGCTGCAGCAGTCCGGCGGCGCTTTGACGGACTGGCAGCCTAGCGCTACCGGAGCGCCAGCGGCAGATTCCGAGGCTTCTGCAGAGGCTTCTGCAGGAACCGTTTTGCAGGCTCTGCTGCAGGAGATGCAGTACTTGCGATCGCAAATGGTGCAGCCTCTGCGCTCTGAGATCAGTGCCCTGCAGCAAGAGCGACAGGCCCTCTTGGAAGAAGTTCGGCAGATAGAGCTGTCTCGGCAGCAGCTGCAGCTACCTGCCCCTGCCCTAGACCAAGCCAACCTGGATCGGCTGTTTCAGGCCCTGGCCGAGCGGCTAGAAGGCCAGCTGCAGTATCAGATTGAGCAGAGCGTGCAGCGGCTCAATGGTGAAGTTGCCAATACCCAGTTGCTCTCAGAAGCAGCCCTGCCCATACCCGAGCTAGCTGAACAGCTGCCCCAGCTATCCCCGGCTGAGCGATTAGAGCAGATGAAACAGCTGCAGCGTCAGTCAGATGAACTGGTGCTAACCCTCGACACTACCCTGCGAGCTGTATTCGAGACTCTCCAGCAGAGTGTCTACAGCTACCAAGATTCGCTCTCCCAGGGCCTCGACAGGATGCACACCTTGGGGCAGCAGGGCGAAATGATGTTTAATGCGATGATCGCCCATCTGGCCCAGCAGATGAGCCAGGAGGGGCCGACCTATCTGGAAGCTAGAGACCGGGGAGATCAGCCGGCCCAGCTGCCGGTGTCGCGTCAGCCAGCCGCTAGCCCAGCAGAAGGGCTGGATCAGGCAGATGAATCCCCAGCCTCTGTAAATGAAGACTGGGACGCCCTAGAAGCGCTCAATTTAGATCTGGACTTTGAGGAAGACGAGGAAATCACGATTTTTCAGCTGGATGAAGAGCTGACCCAGCTCCAGCTAGACGAGCCAGAGGAGGCACCGTTTGCGCTTGGGGCCGATCCAGAAGATGTAACCGTGATCCAAACAGGATCTAGCGTTGAGGACGCCAGGAACGAGGACTTAACCGACCCGCTACGCCTGCTCAATCAGCTAGATGAGGCAGCCCCTGACCCGCAAGCTCGGGTAGAAATCCCAACGGGCGAGACCTTGCCTGCAGAGTCGGTTGAACCGATCAGCGGGGAAGACCGCTATCAGGAACTCGACGAGCTGTACGAAACGCTGTTTGGTGAGGACAGCATATCTCCCGAAGCTCCGCCCGAATCGGTTCAGGGCGTAGAACCGGAGGCTAACACAGACCTTGAGCTAATGTCCTGGGAACCGGAGGTGGAGCCAGAGGTGGCTACATTTGCGCTGCCTTCCCCGGAAGTGGACGGCTTTTCTGCTGATGACCTGACTGCTGATGACCTGACTGCGAATGATCCCACTGCGGATGATTTCGCTGGGGATGACCCTACCGAGGGTCAACCTCCCGTAATTGAGTTCACTGTGGATGAGCTTGCTGCGAGCGAATTCCCCGTAAACGAGTTCGCCACAGACGATCTCACCGTGGGTGATCTTACTGTAGGCGACCTTACCGAGACAGAATTCCCTGTTGATCCTTCCATCGATGACCTCACGGTAGGTAAACCCTCTGCCAGTGAACTCACCGCCAATGAATTGGTTGAAAACCCATTCGACGTTAGCGGTAGCGACCCCTATGGAGACGAACCCACCCTCGATACTCTGCTTTTTGATGAACTCATAGATCTGGTGTCTGAAGTTCCTGCAGCAGAGACGTTTGACTTGGCTGATCCGACTGAGCCTGAGAGCTTCCCGGTTACGGAGGGGGAACCGGCTAACCCCCTGGATGAGGTTTTTGGCGCAGACTTTTCTCAATCTTTGATGGCAGAGGTGGAGGAAGAGACGGTTGTCGCTGAAACTATTAGTTCCCTGGCTCAGCTGCTGCCTGATGAAACGGCGACCTTCCAGTCCCCCCGCTCCGATGATTCCTTGAATGAGGCTGGCTTTGGGCTGGAGGAATATAGGGGGGCAGAAGATACTTTCATTCCGGCGGCGGCAGATGAGGATCTGCTGGCAACCGATGATTTAGAAATTGGTTCAAGCCTTGGTTTGGAGTTTGGTGAAACTACGCTGGAACAGCTCAATGCCGACCTGTCCCAGCTGGAATCACAGGAAGACCTAGCTCCAACGCCCCAAGACGGGTCAGAACCGCCGCCAGAATCGGTTGGTATTGAGCTATTTCCTGAAGTTAGCCCTGAGAGTTTCCCAGAGGAACCTCAAAACACCCTACCTCAGGATTTTTGGCTGACAGCAGAGCCATCGCCACCAGTGCCTGCGTCAGACCTGGCGGCTAGCGAGGCTTCTACTCAAGCCGTTGAGGGTGGTTTTGACTCGATTTCTGAGAGTCCTGCCCCAGCAGACCTGGATATTTCGCTCGATCAGCTCTTTGCTACCTCCGATGATCAAGACAGGTCAGTAGAGTCGCTGGCAGAGGTTCAGCCCGATGCCCCGATGGCAGCAGAAACGCCGGCTCTTGGTGAAGATTTACAGGCTAGCTTCGAGCAGGAGGGATTAGTAGAGCCTGCGGTAGAGGTCCAGCCCAGTGACCCAGCCATAGACCCTGCCGCCCCTGGTGACGATTTGCAGTCTATCGTTCAGGAGCTTGGCCTGGCTACAGCGGCAGAGCCTCCCGCCGTGGGTGAGTCGGGCTTGACCCTGGAGGATTTGCTGGAGCCCTCTGAGCT
>JACVRP010000635.1 GCA_014534385.1 Cyanobacteria bacterium Co-bin13 | reverse complement strand
GGCATTGATGAAGCCCTGCGGCAAGACTGCCTTGATGCCGCTTCCTTAGGGTGGCTGCAGCCCTACCAGCCCAACCTGTCGGTCACCTGGCTGTTTCAGCGATCAATGAGCGTCGGGGTAACCCAGCAGATTCCAGAGCAGCAGATCAACCAGATGCTGGCCGCGATCTTTGCTGATATGGCTGCCCTGGGCGATCCGACCCTGAGGCCCTTTTTACAAGATGTGGTGCAGTTTCCGGCCCTGTCTAAGACCCTGGCGGTCACAGCGGCCAAACATCCTACTTTAGTCGCCAAAATAATTCCCCATGTAGGACTTGCCCCACTGCTAGATTGGATGAGACACTACGCTAGCCTAGCCGCCTATAGTGCCCTCTACCCGATGGGCCAAGCTGCCAGCCCTCTGCTGAAGTCCTTATCTGGCCCCCAGCAGTATCTTGGTCATCGTTGGCTGGAGGCCCTAAGATATGGCACCGGCAACGACTACAGCCGCTAATGTCCCGCTAACGTAATGGAATTTTCGCCCGCTCGTCAACGGTTTTATCAGGAAGTACAGCAGCCGGAGGAGCAGATTGACCTGGCCGCTGCTGCCCTCTACATTGCCCAGGAAAATTACCCCGACCTTGAAGTCGAAGCCTATCTCAATGCCCTGGACACAATGGCAGTTGAGGTGCGAGAGCGCCTGCCCGAAGAACCCTACCCGCTTAAAATTATTCGCACCCTCAACCAGTATTTATTTACAGACCTGGGATTTAAGGGCAATACCGACGACTACTACGACCCGCGCAACAGTTTCTTGAATGAAGTCATTGAGCGTCGGACCGGCATTCCCATCTCACTTTCACTGGTTTACCTGGAGGTCGCTCGGCGAGTTGATTTTCCGATGGCGGGAGTTGGGCTGCCAGGGCACTTTTTGATTCGACCAACGCTGGAGGAGATGGCCATCTTTGTCGATCCGTTCCACGATGGCGAGATTTTGTTTGAGGCGGACTGCCGCGACCGGCTGCAGTCGATTTACGGGGAAGGGGCGAAGCTGCTGCCTGAACACCTGGAGGCGATTGGTTCTAAGGCGTTGCTGGCACGTCTGCTGAGCAATCTTAAGATCATCTATCTACACCACCGAGATCTGATCAAAGCCCTGGGAACCATGGACCGGATCTTGCTGATGTTCCCCAATGCAGCGCCTGAACTGCGAGATCGGGGCCTCATCTACTACCAGCAGGGCCGCCTCACCGAAGCCCGCTACGACCTGGAACTGTATCTGTATGAGCGGCCCGATGCGGCAGATGCGTTTGAAGTAAGGCAGGTGATTGAGCAAATCGAGCGTGTCAAGGATGGCTGATATAGAGACGGTTCTTCTCAGGAAAATGCGGGCATCCTGAGCAAGAAAGACATCTAACACACTCCTTTCTCCATCAGACCGGCTGAGGCCGGTTTTTTTCTGACTGCCTCTGTTGAGGGGGTAAGGGCCTGACTAGAACCCTTCGGTGGAGGCAGACTGCGTTCTATGGATGTGGGTTAACAT
>JACVRP010000648.1 GCA_014534385.1 Cyanobacteria bacterium Co-bin13 | reverse complement strand
CGGTGGGCTAAGGAATCGATCATTACGCAAGGGGATTCTATTCGCCTAGTGATTGAGGTTGTCAGCACAAACTGGCGCGATGACTACGGACGCAAGGTCACCGATTACGAAGCGATGGGCATTGCTGAGTACTGGATTGTCGATTACTTGGCGCTGGGCGCAGTTCGCTACATTGGCAGCCCCAAGGAGCCGACTTTTAGCCTTTATCGGCTAGTGGAAGGGGAGTATCAGGTGACTCAGATTAGGGGGGAGGGTGCAATTTTATCCCCAACCTTCCCCGACCTCCCCCTAACCGCTGCCCAAGTTTTTGCTGCTTAGCTATTTGATGGAGTAAAAATGCTTGCTGTAGGATCCCCTCAACTCCCTGAAAGACAGCTTTCCCGATAGTCCCTCTTTCCAAAAGGAGTGAATCGGTGAGTTGCTGCCGAGGTGGGTTTATTTGCAGAGGGAGGGCTCTCCCTCGTTCCCAGGCAGAGCCTTGGGAACGAGAGGAAGTCCCTATACCCCTGGTACCCCTGGTACCCAGGCTCTGCCTGGGCACCTTGATTTGGAGGCTCCGCCTCCTTGCTTGAAGGGGAGGCGGAGCCTCCAGGGGGCATTCCCAGGCAGAGCCTGGGAACGAGAGGGAGCGGCCAATCATAGCCAGAGGCGTTTGAGGAGGACGCGGATGATTTCGCCGGGGCGGCCTGTGGGCATGGGCGGGCACCAGTCGTTGACTTCGGCAAAGCGGCGGCTGTGGAGGTCGCGGATGATGGCATCGACGGCGTTAGGGGAGCCGGTAACGGCGATTTTTGCGGTTTCACGGCGGGGTTCTTGAGTACTATCTGCGTGTGTTAAGGGACGGGAGGACTGTTTTTGCAGGGGTGTGCTGACGAAGTTAGTCATCATAGGCGCAAAGGAGTGACTACATAAATATAGTCACCAAAAGAATGGATGTCTATATTTATGTAGCCATTTACTCTGCAGCAGGGCTTTGAAATCATGGAGGCGCGTAAACAGGTGGGTTTGCTGTAGTCGTGGCATTCGATCCCCCCTGCCCCCCTTAACAAGGGGGTGTCTAGCCTCGGGCATTTCATGGGACGAGCAGGGCAGGCCCTTAAACAAGTTCTTGAGTCATACGACATTAGCCAAAACAAGCTGGCAACGGTTATCGGCGTGCGACGTTCTGTCGTGTATCGCTGGTTTCATGAGTTGACCGACCCCACTGCCGAGACGGTGGCAGATATTGTGAAAGCCCTTAAAGAGATCAATCCAGAAGCGGCTAAGGCGTTTGTGCAGCTCTATTTGGGGGAGCTAACGGAGTAGACCCAAACGCTATGCTTGAGGGGCGGCGATGGTAGGGGTGAGGACAATGGGAAGATCTGTCTGGATCGGGCGGGCGCTGTGGGTTGGAATTGCTGTCGTTATCCCGGTGTGGCCTGGTCAAGCGGCTAGAGCTGACGTTGGAGCACAGTCTTTAGAAGCGGCGGGCGAAGAGAGATCCCTTAGAGACATCGCAACTCTCCCCACAAACTCACTCCAACTGCCTGCCGAAGAGCTGATTTTGGCCCAGCTAGAGAGCCTGCCCGCTACCCCGCTGGCCCTACCCAACTACGACCCCACCAGGGATACCTTTCAATTCAGCAATGCTGAGCTGAGCAACGCCCTAACCGTTGCGACCCAGCCAGAGCAGTGGCAGCAGGAGCTGACTGGGCGGTTGATGGAGCTATTCGGCACTCAGGTTTGCGTCGGTCAGGATGGGACGAACTGCATCCTAACGGCGGCAGCTCAGACCTGGCTTAACAATCAGCTGCAGCTGATGCGGCTGGGGGTGGGCGAGGGCATGGCTCCGGCTAGCCTGTCGCTGTGGCAGCCTGCCCAGCGGCCTCAAAGGCCCTGGTGGCAGCGGCTGTTGGGGTTCATTTTTCGGCGGGCGGTTTATCAGCTGACGCGCAACATCTTTGATGTGCAGGCGTTTGTCGCCAACCTCTTTTTGCTGCAAGGGGTAGACGAGGTGGCGCTGCCGACCCGGCAGATTCGCGAGACGCTGACGCCGATTCAGATTCTCACGGAGATTGTTCGCGCCATTCGCTCAACCCCGGAAGATCCCTACACGATGGGGGTTTATCGCCAGCAGGCGGGGGCGCTAGTCGGCGGGCAAACGCTGACACCTTACCAGGTGGAGCCACAGGACGGAGGGCAGCAGTTTCGGGTCTACGTCTACGACAGCAACCATCCGGCGGGGCGGGGGCAGGCTCAGACGCCCTACGTGCTATTTGATCTGCCTTCAAATAGCTGGACGTACCAGCCCACATCGACTGAAATTGCCTACACGGGCAATGCCGAGAGCCAAAACCTGGACTTGACGAAGCTTTCTTGGCGCACGCCTAAAACGCCAAACGGTCAGGTGGTTGCCAAAGGCCCTTTTACCTGCCCATTTTGTGAGGGCGAAAGTCCCCTCTCTGCTCCAGAGGGCGAGCCGCCTGCGCCGAGTGCCCCTGCGATTTCTCTGCTGCCAGACCCCGTCAAGCCAACCAAGGTTGAAATTGCTCTGATTGGCGAAGGCAGCCTCACCGTTTCTACGTTTGATGCTGCGGCGGGCCGCTACACACCCGCCGACACGTTAGAAGCCGAACGGGTGCCGATTAAGGGCGGGCTGAACCGCAACGTCCCGGCCAGCTATCAGATGTCGGTAGATGCGAT
>JACVRP010000357.1 GCA_014534385.1 Cyanobacteria bacterium Co-bin13 | reverse complement strand
GTTCTCCTTAGTCCTTTAAGCATGATTACAGTGCTGATTTGACTCATTAAAGCTTTACCTCCTAGTTCTTAGTAAGCAGTGAGAAGTAATTCATTCATACTATTGTGCGGAGAGCAGCTTAATCTCCTGTAGTTATCAGCACAGTGACTTATGCTGATAGCTACAGGAGCATATAGTGAGGTATGTCTCCTTGAACGAAAGTAAGTTCAAATGACACTCAGATGTATTAATTTTGACTTGTGCTAAGGGATCGGATGAACTAATATCGACTCTTATAGCTGCGTTTGATCACGTATCCGATGCAGCTTGTCTTCCCCGAAAACCTGGTCAACGCTACCGGAAGGTGCTTGGAACCACCCACCGATAGCTAACCCTGACAGCAGTTCACGCCTGCTGCCTGGGCTGCCTCAATTGTAGGCCGCCTTGCCGCTCGCTCTTGATGTCTGGGCGACCCGCTTTTCGGGGATTCCTACCCACCTCGCGTAAGGAATCCCCTTAAATGCTCAAAATTCAATACTTTTTGCCGTCTCCACTCGTGGAGGCGGCACAGCCTCCTGCGTCTGAACTTCCCCCAGTGCAGCCAAGGCGCAGACGGTTGCGCCTGTACCTCGTCGGCTCCGAAAGCGACACCCAAAGCGCCATCGACAGCCTGCATCACCTCGGCTATGCAGAGCGCTTCGAGTGGAGCCGGGTAATCAGCATTCCAGAAAATGGCCTGCTGATTCGCCCCAACCCTGGCGACGTGCTGCGCTACCTCCAGCGCTACCGCAAGCCTGAGGTGAGTTAAAGCGAGAAACCCGGTTTCTTAAAGAAACCGGGTTTCTCGCCACCCTCGCCCCTAAAATTTATCCATGACACCCACGGCCCCGGTTCCCCTAATACTGCTGATTGGGCTGCCCGGTAGCGGCAAGTCTACCTGGGCTAAAAACTTTGTCTTCCAGTTCCCCGCCTACCACTGGGTCGCTACCGACGGCATTCGGCAGCGGCTCTATGGCGACGAAGCCGAGCAGGGCGACTGGATGACGATTTGGCGCACCGTACAGGCCGAGTGGCGGGCCGATGTCGCTGCTATTTGCCAGGGCCAGCTAGCGGGTACCGTCTACGATGCCACCAACGTGCGGCGGCGGGGTAGAAGAGATGCGATCGCAACCGCCCGCCAAATCGGCTTCACCCACATCACCGCCTGCTGGTTTGATGTGCCCCTAGCAGTGTGCCTGCAGCGCAACCGACAGCGGGCTCGCCAGGTGCCAGAGGAGGTTATGCAGCGCATGCACCGCCAGCTCACGGGAGCCCCGCCCAGCGCCGCTGAGGGCTTCGATCAGCTAGCGCGGCTGATCACCACACCCTGGGCCGTCAATTCCCCCAGACCCACCGCCAGGATGCCCCTGCCGGTGCGGTAAGGTTAAGGGTGCAGCAGCGCTAAAGCGGGTGACAAGACAGCATGGTGAATTGGCAAAACACCCTGGGCAAAACCTGGGGAAGCGTCAATGGTTGGGTCGTGGCAGTGGGTGCGATCGCACTGCTGATGCTGTCACCCATCCTAGTGGTGCTGAGCAGCATTTTTGCCAACTCCAGCGAGATCTGGGCGCACCTAGCCGCCACAGTGCTGCCCCAGTACATCCAAAACTCAATGTTGCTGATGCTGGGGGTGGGGTCTGGGGTGCTGCTGTTGGGTGTTAGCACGGCCTGGCTGGTAACGCTGTGCCGCTTTCCGGGTAGCCGCCTGTTTGAGTGGGCGCTGCTGCTGCCGCTGGCCGCCCCCACCTACCTGCTGGCCTACACCTATACCGACGTGCTGGACTATTTTGGGCCAGTGCAGACCACGCTGCGGGCGCTGTTTGGCTGGGAGCGGGCGACCGACTACTGGTTTCCGGCCATCCGTTCAGTTTGGGGAGCCATCCTGCTGTTTAGCCTCACCCTCTACCCCTACGTCTATATGCTGGCGCGGGTAGCCTTTTTAGAACAGTCGATGGCGACGTTAGAGGCCAGCCGTTCCCTGGGGTGCGGCCCCTGGCGCGGGTTTTGGACGGTGGCGCTGCCGCTAGCGCGGCCTGCGATCGCAACCGGCACAGCCCTAGCCCTTATGGAGACCCTGAACGACTTTGGCACGGTCGAGTACTTTAGCGTGCCAACCTTTACTACCGGCATCTACCGCACCTGGTTTGGCATGGGCGATCGGGTGGCGGCAGTGCAGCTGGCCGCAGTGCTGCTCCTGTTCATCTTTGCCCTGATTTTGCTGGAGCGCTGGTCGCGGCGACAGGCCCGCTATTACCAGACCCACGGCCGCCCGGCGCGGCAGTCGGCCTACACCTTGCGCGGTTGGCGGAGCGTTCTTGCCTGTCTGGTCTGTCTGCTACCGATCACCCTGGGCCTGCTGGTGCCCCTGGGCCTACTGCTCTCCATGACCCTGCGTAACCTTGATGAAACAGTAAACCGCAGCTTCTGGACCCTGGGCGGCAACAGCCTGATCCTGGCGGGGCTGACGGCGGGGCTAGCCATGCTGATGTCTCTGGTGATGGCCTACGGGGTGCGGCTGAACAACACTCCGCCGCTGCGGTTGGGGGTGCGGCTGGCCTCCCTGGGCTACGCCATTCCCGGCGCGGTCATTGCTGTCGGCATTCTGGTGCCCCTGGCCCAGTTCGACAATGCAGTCGATGCCTGGATGCGGGCCAGCTTTAACATCTCCACCGGACTGCTGCTGAGCGGCACGATTGTGGCTCTGGTGTTTGCTTACCTGGTGCGCTTTTTGGCAGTGGCCTTTGGCACGGTGGAGGCCGGGCTAGGCAAAATCCGCCCAACCCTCGACGATGCCTCGCGCAGCCTGGGCTATGGCCCTGCCCCTACCCTGGCCAAGGTACACGCGCCGCTGATGGGCAGCAGCCTGCTAACCGCCCTGATGCTGGTGTTTGTAGACGTGATGAAGGAGCTGCCCGCGACGATGGTGATTCGCCCCTTCAACTTCGATACCCTGGCAGTGCGCGTCTATCAATACGCGGCTGACGAACGCCTGGTGCAGGCCTCGGCTCCGGCGCTAGCCATTATTCTGGCCGGGCTGCTGCCTGTGATCCTGCTGAGCTGGCAGATGACAGCGACCCGTTCCCAGGTAGGCAGCCGATAAAGCCGGCAGCCAATAAAGATCGCGGGCAGGGGGCGCTGTCGTTATAGGATGAAGGGCGATTCAATGGATCCGCCCTATGTCTTCTACCCCTGATGTCGTCTCCAGGGACACTAGCTCAATCATTTCTCCGCCGCTGCCCGACCCTCTGCCAGCCTTTGACCGTCCGCTGAAGCTGGGCATTTTGGCATCGGGCAACGGCAGCAATATGGAAGCCATTGCCCAGGCGATTCGGTCCGGGCAGCTCCAGGCCCAAATCCAGGTGGTGATCTATAACAATCCCCAGGCTTACGTGGCTCGGCGAGCCCAGCGTTGGGACATTCCCTCGGTGCTGCTAAACCACCGCAACTTCGCCTCTCGCGAAGCTCTCGATGAGCAGATCATTCAGACTCTGCAAGCCTATGAGGTGGACTGGGTGATTATGGCGGGCTGGATGCGGCGGGTAACGGAGGTGTTGATTGGGGCCTTTCCGCAGCGGGTCTTAAACATTCACCCCAGCTTGCTGCCCAGCTTTCCGGGCATTCGCGCTGCTGAGCAGGCGCTTAAGGCCGGTGCTAAGGTGGCGGGTTGCACAGTGCACTACGTCGAGCTTGAAGTAGACAGTGGCCCGATTGTCATGCAGGCGGCGGTGCCAGTGCTGCCTGGAGATACGGCAGACACGCTGCAGGCTCGCATTCAGCAGCAGGAACACCGGATTTACCCGGCGGCGATTGCCCTGGCGGCTGTGCCACCCCCCTAACTGTCACGGCTATTCCGGAGATCGCGATCGCACCCCTGAATAAGGCAGTAGTAAATCAAAAGGGTGCGCCATGCTGAGTCTAAAGAATATGCCTGCTACACCTGTTTCCATCGAAGCCATTGTCCGCAACGCCCTGGCGCTGGGCGAGCTCTCTCCCGGAGCAGAAGCCGCTATCGACCAGGCCCGCAGCCAAGGTACGCTGACGGCCAAGGACCAGCGAGTGCTGGAAATTTTGTCGGACGCGATCGCAAATAACTGCATCAAGCGGGTCGGTTTGGAGCATTCCCGGCTATAACAGGGGAGACCTTTTTTCGAAGGCTCCCATGCGCTTGCCCGATGAACCCGAATCTAAACCCCAGGTCAACATCGTGCCGCTGGTCGATGTGGTCTTTGCGGTACTGGCCTTTTTTATCCTCTCCAGCCTTTACTTCACCCAGTCGGAAGGGCTGCCGATTAATTTGCCGACAGCGATTACGGGTGAACCCCAATC
>JACVRP010000557.1 GCA_014534385.1 Cyanobacteria bacterium Co-bin13 | reverse complement strand
GCGTTAGCTCAGGGGAGCAGCCGACATGGGTCTATTTGAAGATCTCAGCCGATTCTTAGAAACTCGGCTAGATGAGTTTTTGCGGGCAAATCCCCAGCTAGAGCTGATGGCCTTAGAGGATCAGCTGCGGGGCCAGGAGGAAGACGCCATCAACCTGCTAGGGGATCTCAAGCGTCGTGAAAAGCAGTTAGAGGACGGTATTTTGTCTACTGCTCAAGACATCCAGCGGTGGCACGCCCGGATTGAGAAAGCTAGGGCCTCTAACCGCCTAGATTTGGTCAAGCCCGCTGAAGAGCGGGAGGCGGCTCTCCTGCGCCAGGGCAATCATCTATGGGGTCAGATGAAGGGCGTCAAGGAACGCGCTGAGCAAACCCGCGAACTCCAGCGCCGGATCCATGACCGCCGTCGGGAACTGAAGACGAAAATTGCCCAAGCCCAGGCCGAGCGGGCAGCTCAGCGCACGACAACCCAGGGCCCCACCTCCAGCTGGGAAACGGGATGGAACCAAAGCCCCTACAAAACCTTTACCCAACCCCTTGATCCGCTGGAGGAAACGTTTCAGCGGTGGGAAACTGAGGAGGAGCTAGACAATCTCAAGCGTCAGATGGGTCGGTAAGGCTGTACTCGATCTCCAGTAAAGGAGGTCTGTCTATGCCCTACTGAGATATCTGTGGAGGGTGGGCTGGGGCTGCTGAGCGTTTTGGTTTTTGAATCTGAAATGAAATGGACTGCGGTGGGTTTATAGAGCGCTGATCAGGTTCTGCTGGAGCAGCTGGTTCTGCTGGAGCAGCCGGAACTGGGGACGGTCTTGCGTTCGATTCTGGGATCTGGGTAGATCGCTGGGGCTGCTTGGGCCAGGTATTGGATGCGATCGCAAGCACCAGTCCCCCCACAAGGGTAGTGGGCCAGGACAGCTCTACCCCGCTTATCCAGGATATCTGCCCCACCCACTGCAGCCCTTCTGCTGCAAAAAACAGGAGAAAAAAGCACACCAGCCAGAGCTTCATACTTCACTTAAAACCGATTCAGATCGCCATAGCCACTTTACTGGCATAACCCTAGCGCATGGTGGCGGATATGGTCAGCCATGAAGGTGGAAATGAAAAAGTAGCTGTGGTCATAGCCCTCCTGTAGCCGTAGGGTCAAAGGCTGTCCGGCCTCCTCGCAGGCCAGCTCAAAAACCTGGGGCATCAGCTGGCCGTCGAGAAATGAGTCAGCCCCGCCCTGGTCAATCAAGATCAGGCGATTCGGATTGGCATGGTGCTTCACCAGTTCGCTAGCATCGTACTGCCGCCAGGCCATTAGATCCGCTCCTAAGTAGCGGCTAAATGCTTTGGTGCCCCATGGAGACTGCATCGGCGCACAAATGGGGGCAAAGGCAGAGACCGTCTTAAACACCTCCGGGTTACGCAGACCACAAACCAATGCCCCATGACCGCCCATCGAGTGGCCAAAAATGCCCTGACGGTCAGGCTGAATTCGAAAGTTTGCAGCAATCAGTTCGGGCAACTCCTCAACAACATAGCTGTACATCCGGTAGTGCTGGCTCCAGGGTGCCTCAATAGCATCCACATAAAATCCGGCTCCGGTGCCGAAGTCCCAGTCCTCCTCCTCCCCCGGAATGCCCAGGCCGCGGGGACTGGTGTCAGGAGCAACTAGCATCAGTCCATGCTCGGCTGCGTACCGTTGAGCCCCCGCCTTGACCGTAAAATTGTCTTCCGTGCAGGTCAGCCCCGACAGGTAATAGAGCACCGGCACTGGCCCCTCTTGGGCCTGCGGCGGCACAAATACGGCAAACTGCATAGGACAGCCACATTCGCGGGAGGGGTGGCTGTAGTAGGCCACCAGGCCCCCAAAGCAGGCAAACTGTTTAATTGAAGTCAGGGATGTCATAGAGGCCCGATTTTAAGATCAAAACACGCTGGTCAAACACGTTGGCAAACACGCCGGTCAAGACACGCTAGTCAAAAGACAACAACGCTGCGGATGCTCTCGCCTTCATGCATCAGGTCAAAGGCGTGGTTGATCTGATCGAGGGGCAAAACATGGGTAATCAGGTCGTCAATGTTGATTTTGTTCTCCATGTACCAGTCCACAATTCTCGGCACGTCGGTACGTCCTCTGGCCCCGCCAAAGGCACTTCCCTGCCAGACCCGACCCGTTACCAGCTGAAAGGGGCGAGTGCTAATCTCCTCCCCGGCGGCAGCAACCCCAATAATGGTGCAAACGCCCCAACCCTTGTGGCAGCACTCCAGGGCCTGCCGCATAACGTTGACATTGCCAATGCACTCAAAGGAATAGTCAGCCCCGCCCCCAGTTAACTCCACCAAGTGCGCCACCAGATCCCCTGACACCTCCTTGGGATTGACGAAGTGGGTCATGCCAAACTTTTCTGCGATCGCACGTTTGCCCTCATTCAGGTCTACCCCAATGAT
>JACVRP010000190.1 GCA_014534385.1 Cyanobacteria bacterium Co-bin13 | reverse complement strand
GGTTTAGCAGAACACTGCTGCTAATGCCCACAACATTGAGGATCAGGCCGAGGACAATGGCCCAGAAGAAGGGAGTCTTGACCAATTTTAGGATGAGCCTCTGAGCCGTGATCTCAGCTTTGCCGAACCAGGCCGATAGGCAATAAACCACGGTTAACAGGTAAATTGCATGGGCCAGGTCAAACAGCACAATGCGGCTCAGGCCAACCTCGCCAAAGGCAAGCAGCATCAAAGGATAGCCCAGCGCCCCTGCTTCTAGCGTTGGGAAGGTGGTCATCAAAACCCCAGCGGTAGCCTTATCTTGCTTTAGCTGCCGTAGACAAAGGGCTCCGACAAGCGTCAGGCCTAGCACCACGATTAGAGCTGAGAGGGGCAGGTAAATCAGGTCAGGGGTGATCGAGGTGGTGGCCAGAGCCTTCAGAATGATGGCGGGCAGCGCCAGCCTGGTCAGCAGCTTGCTCAGGGCCCTAGCATCTTCTGGGCCTAATACTCCAGCCTGCTTTAGCCCGTACCCGATGAGGCACACCAGGATTAGGGGCAATATCTGAAGGAGCATTGTGCTTTAGCCCAATTTTAGGAAGTGGGTATTCGCAAGGAACCGTCTAGAAGGCCAGAGCCCAGCTTTGGTCAGACATCTGACAACAAGGCGAATCGTGAAAGATCAAGCGGGCTGCAGGAAAGCGGCTACATCTACAGCAGTGGTAAAAATAGAGCTGCCCACCTGGAACTGCTCCATATTGAGGATAGTTTGGTTCCAGTCCACTGTGTCACGAGCCCCGACTATAGCAGCAATGCGTAAACCGTTTCCATCCAAGGCTGCAATGGTCATGAGGTTGGCGTCAAAGAAATCAAGGAAGATTAGGTCGTTGCCCGCGCCACCGTCTATGGTGCCACCGCCTCTGCCGGTGTCAAAGACATCGTTGCCGTTGCCCCCATAGATCAGCGCGTCTTGAAAGGCCAGGGTGCTGCCGCTAAGAGTAATAACATCATCACCATCGCCGCCGTAGACGGTGGACTGGTACACCCCATAGCCCTGCAAAAAGCGACCCGTAGTTTGGGCCGAGATGTTAATCAGGTCATTCCCTTGGCCGCCGTCTACCTGGGATTCCCTTACCCCATAGGCCGTGCCATTAATGGGGCTACTCGAATCTGCGATCGCAGTAATGTCAATGACGTCGTTACCGCTGCCGCTCCGCACTGCTGACTGGTCCACACCAATGCTAATGACCCCCAGGCTTCCAAACCCAGAGCTAGAGATGGTAATGCTATCTTGGCCTGCACCAGTATCGACCTCTCCCTGGTAGAGGCCGGTGCTCGATCCTCCGGCACCGTTACCGGCGCTAGAAATGGTGACCTGGTCGTTGCCGCTACCGCCGCTGACGGAGCCTCTATCAACGCCGATGCCGTTTCCTCCCCGGCCGCTGCCATTGCCTGAAAGGGTGATGACATCATCTCCACTGCCGCCGCTGACAGTTCCCTGCCGCAGGCCAATGCCGGTGCCGCTGTAGGTGCCCCGACCCTCCCCAGAAATGGCAATAGTATCGTCACCCCGGCCTCCCGTGATGGAGGCTTCGTAGACCCCTATGCTAGAAGCGGTGTAGCTGCCAGTACTGTGGCTGGTCAGGACAAGGGTGTCGTTGCCGTTGCCGCCATTGATCAGGCCTTTGTAAACCCCATATAGAGGACCGACTAAACGGCCATCTCCAGTGCCTGTAATGGTGATAGTATCGTCGCCGTTTTCCCCAAAAATCGAAGCCTCATAGGTTCCGTAGCTTTCGGGCTGGTTTCCGCTGGCCGTGCTGGTAATGGCTATGGCATCGTTACCGCGACCGCCAAAAATCGAAGACCGATAAAGCCCATAGCTTTTGGCCGGGTTGGTGCTGGTTACTCCAGCAAAATTGGTGCTGTTTGCTCCAGCAAAAACGGAGAATGCATCATTCCCTGACCCACCCAAAATGGAGCTCCACCGTACTCCATAGGCAATTGCCTGCGCTTTCCCGGCAGCGTTGGCCTTAACCGTAAACACGTCATCACCAGACCCCGCGTCTAGCCAGCTAGTCTTTATGCCGGTTGCCTCAGCGCTGCCGTCGCTAGAGACTAAACTGGCTGTGCCTTCGAGGGTGTCGTTGCCGCCAAAGGTCGTAACCCAAGCATTGCCAATCGCTGTCCCAGCCAGATCGATTGAGTCAGAGTGTTCGACTGTGCCTGATAACGAATCTGCGAGGGGAGTTCCCGCCTGTCTTCCCGTTAGCTGGCTCATGATCAGGCCCCCTGTTGAAGAATGAGTAAGACTACTTACACCCTGTGCTTTAGTAATAACGCTGGGGATTGGGAATTGATGCGGTCATTGCGATCGCAACACAAAATGTTACTTCCGTGATTAACTGTTGCCACAATAATCAGAATCTACTAGAAGATATAGAAAGCCTCACAAGCCTTAACCTCAAGCGATTAGATCGTTCGGTTCAAGTTGCTTTTGTTGGGCAGGATTAGTTAGGCATCACGCAAGCTACTCAACACAGCCACAGAACGTAGACATGCTTCTCATCTTTAAATCTCAAAGTGTCGGCGGCCTTTCCTTCTCGATTTGGGAGAATAGTTCGGGTCAATTCGTTGCTTCAGTAGACGGCCCTAATTGCCACTGGCAATCCGAACCCGTTGTGACTATCGCTGAGGCTGAGGGGCTGGCACGGAGGGCAGTCACAACCGAACTAGCATCGGTATCTCAAACAATCGCGGAGATCGCAGCAGCGGTACTTGCAGCTTAGCTTTAGCTCCGTCTTCTCCACCCGAACAGCGTACTCCTTGACTCAATAGGTCAAGGGGTACGCTGGAGTTTAGGAGCAGCTTTAGGCAACAAAAAGCCTAATGGAAGGCCCTAATAAGGGTTCGTTTACGCACCTGTTACGCACCCAACGCACCCCTAAAACCCTATTAGATTCGTTTAATTTCGGAAAGCCCCCAACCTAGTTTTGGCGCACCCAAAACCGCTGGAAGCCTGGAAAATACTGTATGGACATAACTGGACTCGAACCAGTGACCCCCACGATGTCAACGTGGTGCTCTAACCAACTGAGCTATATGTCCTTGCAGAAAACTAAGTTAACGCATGGCATGTAACCCTGTCAACGCACTATTAAAAATTTGCTGAGAGAGCTGGGCGGTAGGGCTACCGCTGGCTCCGCTGAAGCCTTTCGGCGGAACGATTAGGATAAGAAAGGATCTCATCAGGGAGCGGTATGGACTGGCAGGAGGTATCGGGTAACTGGATCTGGGTGCCGCGCAATCCCAGGGGAATTATTCATTTTTTGGGAGGAGCCTTTGTGGCGGCTGCCCCCAACTTCACCTACCGCTGGCTGCTAGAGAACCTGGGGCGGGCCGGTTATGTGATCATTGCAACGCCCTTTGTCAATACCTTTGACCACGAGGCGATCGCAAAAGAGGTGCTGCTCACCTTTGATCAGGGGCTGTATTACCTGCAGGGCCGGGTCTTGGGACGGCGATATTTGCCGGTATATGGGCTGGGGCACAGCATGGGCTGCAAAATCCACCTGCTGATCAACAGCCTGTGGCAGGTCGAGCGAGCGGGCAACATGCTAATGAGCTTCAACAACTACCCAGCCAAGCGGTCGATTCCTTTTTTAGAGCAGTTTATTCAGTTCAGCCCGGCCTTTAACGTCGAATTTACCCCCTCGCCGGAGGAAACCCTGGCGCTGGTGGCCGAGCAATACATGATTCAGCGCAACCTGCTGGTCAAGTTTCGCAACGACGACATTGACCAGACCCGACCGCTGTCGGAAGTGCTGGTGCGGCGCTTCCCCGATCTGACCACGATACAGATTTTGCCGGGTAGCCACACTACCCCCATTGCCCAAGACATTAGCTGGGAGCCAGGCAGCTCCTTCAGCCCGCTCGATGCGGTGGGTCAATTTATGAAGCAGGAGTTTTACCGTGACCTGAATCGGCTGAAGCAGGTGGTGCTGACCTGGCTCGATCCGCTGCCTTAATTGCGAGGCTGCCAGGT
This sequence comes from Cyanobacteria bacterium Co-bin13, assembly GCA_014534385.1. Lineage (GTDB taxonomy): Bacteria > Cyanobacteriota > Cyanobacteriia > Phormidesmidales > Phormidesmidaceae > JACVSF01. The sequence continues at coordinate 3,204 of JACVRP010000190.1, read as the reverse complement.
ACCGTGGAAACTGGGGGGAATTACCTCAGGCAAGCCCAGCCGACAAACGGGGGGCTGATCTAACCTGGCGCTGTCGTAAATCCAGACCTCGCTGCTGTGGGTGTTGCCGTCGTAGACCACCGTGAGAATCCAGCCTCGCTGGGGGTCGTCGGCATCGGCTGCGTAGATGGGTTCGGCCGGGTAACGGTGAGTGCCCGCATCGGCAACGGTCAGGGTGCCGGTGGCTGGGTCGAGGCGTGCGATCGCACCAAACAGCTCGCCCTGGCCCTCATCCTCTGAGCGATGCAGCGAGAGAAAGAGGGGAGCTGTCTCCGGATCGGCCCCAGCAGGGATTATTGGAAACTCGCAGTGGCGGTCAAGCAGCAGCTGACGCTCCAGGATTTCAGCTGTCTGGGGTGCGATTCGCAGCCGCCAAAGCTGGCTGGGGGCAGAGGTTTTGATGTGCCCGGTGGCGATCTCCTTGAGATTTTGGTTGGTGGCAAAGTTGGGATAGGCCACCACATCCAGCACAATGTCGCCGTCCTGGTTCAGGTAGCCGTTGCCAAAGTGCCACTGAAACCAGGGGTCTACCTGATTCCAGGCGACCACTTCACCACTGTCGGCCTCAACCACCATAATTTGAGTGCCGCGTTTGGGCTGCCACATCAGCGAATCGCTGAAGCTCTGCAGAGCTAGCACCGCTGGCAGGGCGTTTAGGCGCACTGGCGGTACGCAAAAGACCAGATAGCGATCGGCCAGCACAAAATCATGAATCAGCGGAATGCCGTTGAGGTCGAGGCTGTGCTTGGTCTGAATGCGGCCATCGGCTCCGCTGCGGTACACGTTGAGGGTGGCGTTGGCCCCCGCCACTAGCCCAAAGTTAAAAATGTCTCCGGTGCGAGGATGGCGCTTGGGATGAGCCGAATAGGGTTCGCTGCCGCTGAGGCTCTCCAACGAGTCTGGCCCTAGCGTAGCCAGAGTATCGGGGTCTAGGGCGTGGGGCAGGCCGCCCTCCCACAGGGCCAGCAGCCGGTCTGGCAGGGCCAGCACCGACGTATTGGCCGGATTTTTTAGCTGAGATTTGAGCCGCTTCAAAAAGCCTTGGGTAGGCAGTGTGCCGTACCCCCGGTAGAGTAGACAGTCCGCCTCCGCCTCTACCTCATACCCAGCTGAGCGAACGTAGCGGTAGGTGCCTGTTGCCGTCTCACCGGCAAACTGCACGGCCAGCACCGCCCCATCCCCATCAAACCAGTGACCCACCCGATCTCCGCCGCGCTCCAGTCGGGCTGGCCCATTGCGGTAGAGCGTCCCCCGCAGTCCGGAAGGCATCTGGCCCGCCAACACCGCTAGCGACGTCGGCGCAAATTCAACCGCTGGCGATGCGATCGCACCCGCCCAAGCCCTTTTAACCGCAGGCCCTCGCCCCGGCGGTGACTTCAAAATCATAAAAACCTACTCAATACAAGCCCACCTACATCCGGCCCAGTCCCAGCACCGCAAAACTGCACCTACCTACACTCTAAAACACCTGCCCCGACTCTGCTTCGAAGGCAATACCCACCCCATCAATTCCCCCTTTCCCCGCGTCCCATCTCTCCCGCACCCCCTTTCCCCGCCTCCCCCATCTCCCAAAACCTTAATCCCGCAATAAACCCCCTTTAACCGTAAGGTCGTCTAACTGCAGTATCCTGCTGTCGAAAGAAGCAGCCGTTGGCCCTCAGCCCATGCCCAAGTTCATTGTGTATGCCTGCCCTACAGGGGAGCTGGCAAACCAGGTGCAGCGCTTCTTTGAGGAGAGCCGCCAGGTCTTCGGTCCCAATGCAGCTCATGCCTACATGCCTCACTGCACTCTGGTGGGCTTTTTTGAAGACACCCCAGGGTCGGTGCCGCTCTACACTCAAGCACTGGCGCGGGCCTATAAGCGAGCCTTGCGATCGCAACCCACGCCTGCGATCGCAGTAAAGGGGCTTGTTTTTCGGCCCGACTGGCACGGACTAGAGCTGGCATCGCCCTGGCTCAAGCAATTAATGATCAATTTTGCCTCCACCACGCACTCTCCAACCCGCAAGGGCGGACTGCGGCTTAAGGACTGGCTGCACCTGAGCTTAGCCTACGAATTCCCACCCGATCAGGCCAAAGGTCTGTCTCAAATGGCCGCCGATCTGGTCGACCCCGCTGCTGCCACCACCTGGGAACTCCGCTACTACCAGAGAAGTCAAGATGACCACTGGATCTGCCACCAGAGCTTGCCTCTGAGCTAGGGGAGTATCTGCCTGAGCTGGAGTTTCTGAATCGTCCGACTGATCTTAAGGGTGCTGCTGTGGTAATTTTCTACCTCAAAAGACAGACGGCAGCCCCAACAACTTTCTCCCACCTAACCTGTCATCTGAAAGATTTCTTTGGGACAGCCCATTGTTAAGTTAAAGCCAAGCGACTGTTGAATCCGGTTTGTTATTGGTGAAGCAATACTAAGCTTTCTTAGAAATTCACTGATTCAGGCTATAAATCGGTAAAAATCACCCAGGTTTAGGCAACGCCCAAGCTTGGGCAACAGCTTAAGTTCCCAGCATTTGGCTCGACTTCTCCTACACACAGGTACTCTCTCATGCAAAGCGATTTCTGCTGGCTGGCGGTTGTAGTTCCAGCTATTTTGCTCAGCCCAGCTGTGGCTCAGGCTAACACTGCAACCGAAGGGGCAAATGACCTGCTGCCTCTGGAACTCAGGGCTGTTTCAGGCGAGTACGATGCCAACAATCTCAGTACGGTAGCAGACCAGGTCAATCAGTCAATGACCCCAGCAGAGACTGGCGTCGTGAGCGTCACCGATGTAGTTCAGCTGCCCTTTCTTGAAGATCTCCTAAATGAGAATGGAGACATCGCTCTGCCAATGGGCCTGACTGTCTTCACCACGTTGGGAGATCCCTCCATTGGGTTTGGCTCAAACTTCTAATAGCCTGTTAAGACTGTGGTATGAGCAAAATACCGCATTCCCCATCGGCCGTTTTTAAGGACCGGGTAGAGGCTGGTCAACGGCTCGCTCAGGCCCTTCTTAGCTATAAAAATCAGCCCCAAACCTGGGTGCTAGCGCTGCCGCGAGGTGGCGTCCCCGTGGGGGCAGAAATTGCTAAGGTTCTCCACCTGCCGCTGGATGTTTGCCTGGTACGAAAGCTGGGAGTGCCGGGGCAGGCAGAGCTAGCCATGGGGGCCAGTGCCTCCCACGGGGTG
>JACVRP010000638.1 GCA_014534385.1 Cyanobacteria bacterium Co-bin13 | reverse complement strand
TGCGGCCTCTGCGATACGTACTACATTCACTACGTCAAAGAAGCCTGCGCGTTTATCAATCAGCAGTTTCCCCAGCTAGAGACCCAGACCCACGGGCGCAGCCGCGACCTAGCGCAGGAGGATGACTGGTACTTTGGCGTGCACCAGGACATGATGGCGGCCCGCAAGACCCAGCCTATTGAAGGGGCGCAGTGGACCGGCATCGTCAGCAGCATTGCCATCGAGATGCTGAATCGGGGCCTGGTAGAAGGGGTAATCTGCGTTCAAAATACGCAGGAAGATCGGTTCCAGCCCCAGCCGGTGCTGGCGACCACGCCGGAAGAGATTTTGGCGGCTAAGGTCAACAAACCCACCCTCTCTCCCAACCTGTCGGTGCTGGAGCTGGTGGAGCAGTCGAACATGAAGCGCCTGCTGGTGATTGGGGTGGGCTGTCAGATTCAGGCATTGCGGGCGGTGGAGCATCGGCTGGGGCTAGAAAAGCTCTACGTGCTGGGCACACCTTGCGTGGACAACGTTAACCGGGCCGGACTGCAGAAGTTTCTAGACACCACCAGCCGTTCGCCTGATACCGTGGTGTACTACGAGTTCATGCAGGACTTCCGGGTGCACTTTAAGCATGAAGACGGCTCGACTGAGACGGTGCCTTTCTTTGGCCTCAAGACCAACCAGCTTAAAGATGTGTTCGCGCCCTCCTGCATGAGCTGCTTTGACTACGTCAATGGCCTAGCTGATTTGGTCGTGGGCTATATGGGTGCGCCCTTTGGCTGGCAGTGGATCGTGGTGCGCAACGACCGGGGCCAGGAAATGCTGGACCTGGTGCAGGACCAGATCGAGACGCAGCCTGTGATGTCCCAGGGCGATCGCAAACCTGCGGTGCAGCAGAGCATCCCCGCCTACGACAAAGGCGTGACCCTGCCGATGTGGGCCGCCAAGCTGATGGGCGTTTTCATTGAGCGCATTGGCCCCAAAGGACTAGAGTACGCCCGCTTCTCCATCGACTCCCATTTCACCCGCAATTACCTGTTTGTTAAGCGCAACTACCCAGAAAAGCTAGCGGCCCACGTGCCGGAGTTTGCCAAGCGCATTATAGGGCAGTACAAATGGCCGGAGTAGGAAGTTAGGTCTAACGGGTTTCTGCCAGGGGAGCTGCGTTTTTAAGGTCAATCACTGCGCCAATAAAAGCCGCATGGACAAAGGTTTGGGGAAAGTTGCCCAACATTTGTCCCGTGCTGGGGTCGGCCTCCTCAGCAAACAGCCCCAGGTCATTGGCAAAGGCTAGGGCTGCGTCGATGATGGCTTGCGATCGCAAGTAGTCTTGCCGCATGACCCAGTACTGTGCCACCCAAAAGGTTCCGGCCAGGAATGCGCCTTCTTTGTGAGAATCAAAGTTTCTCAGGTGGCGGCGGTAAAGGTGGCCGGTTGCATAATCGCGCTCTAATACCCTCATCGTGGCCAGCATTTCGGGGGTATCGGGCTCGGTGTAGGCCCAGACGGGAAATAGGGCGGCAG
>JACVRP010000486.1 GCA_014534385.1 Cyanobacteria bacterium Co-bin13 | reverse complement strand
CCCTAGAGCGGCAGCGGCAGCAGCAGACCCGTCAGGTAGAAGCGACGCGGGTGAACTTTTTTACGATGGTGCGAGGGGAGTAGAAGCCGCTATGGTGACCCAGCTACGCGGATTTGCCGATCCGGTTCACGATGCTCAGAGGACTTTTCGGCAGTTGCTCAGCGCGTTGGCCCATCCCGGTCGGATTTATGACCTGAAGGTTGATCTGAATGCGCCTGCAGGGCTAACGCCTGCCTGTGCGGCCACAGCGTTAACCCTGCTCGACCTAGAAACTCAGGTTTGGACGGATGCAACCGTGGGCCAGGCCAGCCGCGATTGGCTTCTGTTTCACACTGGCTGCGTTTTTACGGCATCGCCCCAGGCGGCAGGCTTTGTCATTGTGTCTGCGGCGGGTGAGATGCGATCGCTAACGGATTTCAGCTGGGGCCAGGCCGAATACCCAGAAGCTTCAACCACACTGCTGATCCAAATCCCCGGTTTAACGGGCGGCAAAGCGGTCACGCTGACAGGGCCGGGCATTGCCCAGCCCCGTCAGATTGCCCCTGCTTTACCCAAAGCCTTTTGGCAGGACTGGCGGCTAAATCAGCAGGCGTATCCGCTGGGCGTTGACGTTTTTCTTTGTTCGCAGAAAAGCGTCATGGGTCTGCCCCGCACAGCGCGAGTTCAACCCTGTCATGAAGCGGGAGCCTGACTATGTCCTACGTTGCGGTCAAAGGCGGAGAACAGGCCATTCAAAACGCCGAGGCGCTGCTGCAGGCGCTGCGGCGAGGTAGCCCAGAAGTCCCAGAGCTGGGCCTGGAGCAAATCAAGCAGCAGATGAGCCTGGCGGTTCACCGAGTGATGGCCGAGGGCAGTCTTTACGACCCTGACCTGGCAGCCCTCGCCATCAAGCAATCCTGGGGCGACCTGGTAGAAGCCGTCTTTTTACTGCGGGCCTACCGCACCACCCTGCCCCGGTTCTACTACAGCCAGCCCATCGACACCAGCCAGATGCACCTGCTGCGCCGCATCTCCTCAATCTTTAAAGACGTCCCCGGTGGCCAACGCCTCGGCCCCACCTTCGACTACGTGCATCGCCTGCTGGACTTTCAGCTAGCGGCGGAAGGCAACCACTTCATCCCACCTGAAACCGAAGCCCCAGCCGAACCCGTTCCCAGAGTCATCGACACCCTCGACCAGGAAGGGCTCATCCAACCAGAACTCCCCGAAAACGATCACGCCCCTACCCCCCCAACGGCAAATTTATCCACACCTCCTCCCTCCCGCTCCCCCGCTCCCCCGCCCCCCTGCCCCCCTCCCACCGACCTCACCCGCCAACCCCTCACCACCCCCGCCAACCGCGATGCCCGCCTGCAAAACCTGGCTCGGGCCGATGAGGGTTTTCTGCTAGGACTGGCCTACTCCACCCAGCGGGGCTATGGCAAAACCCACCCCTTTGCCGGAGAGATCCGCGTCGGCCAGGTCGAGGTCGTAATTTGCCCTGAGGAACTGGGCTTTGAGGTGGCCATTGGCGAGATCACCGTCACTGAAGTACAGATGGTGAACCAGTTTGCGGGCAGCAAAGACGTACCGCCCCAGTTTACTCGCGGCTACGGACTGACCTTTGGCTACAACGAACGTAAAACCATGTCGATGGCTCTGGTAGACCGGGCGCTGCGGGCCAAAGAACTGGGCGAAGAGGTCAAGAGCCCCGCTCAGAATGAGGAGTTTGTGCTCTATCACTCCGACAACGTAGAGGCCCAGGGCTTTGTGCAGCACCTCAAGCTACCGCACTATATTGACTTTCAGGCGGAGCTAAATCTGGTGCGATCGCTCCGCCAGAACCCTTCAGAAACTGCAGATCAGGGGACGTGATATGGGATCTAGGGTGATACCGATCAAAATCAGGCCAGAGCAGGTGAGTGACTACGGAGCCATCGCCCAGATGCACACGCTGGCCTTTGGTCAGGCAGACGAAGCCCGACTAGTTGAGAAGATTCGCCACTCCGCTGCCTACGTGTCGGATCTGGCTTTAGTGGCAGAGAGCGACTGCCAGATTGTGGGCCACATTTTGTTTAGTTACGGGCAGCTAGTAGGGGAGGGAACAGTGCCAGTGCTGGTGCTGGCCCCACTGGCGGTGCTGCCCCAGCATCAGCGACAGGGCATTGGCAAGCGGCTAGTGCAACAGGGTTTGAGAGCTGCTAGGGCCAGGGGTAACTCTCTGGTAACGGTGCTGGGAGAGCCTGCCTACTATGGACAGTTTGGCTTTGAACCCGCTGTTCACTGTGGCATCGAGTCTCCCTTTCCGGTGCCCGAAGCCGCCTTTATGGTCAAGCTGATTGGCCAAAACTCTGACTTGCTACGGGGCAAGCTGCAGTACGCGCCCGCCTTTGATGACCTTATCTGGGAGGCTACCCATGCGAATTCTCATGGTCTGTAGCGGCAATACCTGCCGCAGTCCTCTGGCTGCAGCCCTATTGCGCAGCAGGTCGGCAGCGGCGGGGCTGCCCCTAGCGGTAGAATCCGCCGGAACAGTCGCTTCGGCAGGCCATCCTATGTCGCTGCCGATGGAGATAATTTTGCAGGAACAGGGGGTTGACTGTGGCCACCAGTCCCGCCGGATTTCCTGGGAGCTGCTGCACTGGGCCGATCTGATCCTGGCAATGACCCGCTCCCACAAAGCAATCCTCATCGCCACCGCACCCTCCATAGCTGACAAGGTTTTCACTCTGAAAGAGTACGGCGGAGACACCCTCTACCCCGACATCGACGACCCCGCTGGCACAGACCTGCCCAGCTACCGCCGCTGCGCCGCCGAGATTGAGGCCGGGTGCGATCGCATCCTCACCAAGCTCCAAACCCTCCAAAAAACCCACCCCTAATGGACGACACCCTCCATACCCCCACCCCATCTTCCCTCCCCGTGTCCCCGCGTCCCCCCGCCTCCCCATCTCCCCCGCCCTCCCGCCCCTCCACCCCTCCACCCTCCCACTCCT
>JACVRP010000614.1 GCA_014534385.1 Cyanobacteria bacterium Co-bin13 | reverse complement strand
TCCCTTTGCCGATACCACCGACATGGGGCCGCTGATTTCTAAGGTGCAGCAGGAAAGAGTTGCAGCCTTTGCCCAAAGAGCTAAAGAGGCTGGCATCCCGGTCGCCTTGGACGGCGGTGTTCCCGATGGCAAAGGCTTTTTCTTTAAGCCCACCATTTTCCGCGATGCGCCGCTCGATAGCGAACTGATGCAGCAGGAGGTCTTTGGCCCAGTGACGGCAGTGGTGCCGTTTGACACGGAGGAGGAGGCGCTTGCGATCGCAAACGGCACCCCCTACGGTCTCGCCGCCTCCGTTTGGACTAAAGACATGGCCTGCGCCTTCCGCACGACCGCCGCGATTGAAGCGGGGACGGTTTGGGTCAACGATCACCTGCCCATCGCTTCCGAGATGCCCCACGGCGGCTTTAAGGAGTCGGGCTTTGGCAAGGATATGTCGCGCTATTCCTTTGAGGAATACACCATTGCCAAGCACATCATGTTTGAGCTGGAAGGCGAGGTGAAGAAAGCCTGGCACGCCGCCGTCTTCTACGACCCCCAGTAGCACCCCTCGTTCCTCGTTCCCAGGCTCCGCCTGGGAATGCCCTTCTGCGGCTCCGCCGCCAGCACCAGCGGCAGAGCCGCCCCAATCGATACCCAGGCAGAGCCTGGGCACCAGAAATACAGAAAAATATGGGAAAATCTGCGGTTCGGCTGGTCAATGTCGTCAAAAACTACGGGGCTGTCCAGGCAGCAAAAAACATCAGCCTAGACGTGCTCGAAGGAGAATTCTTCACGCTCTTGGGAGCCTCTGGCTCCGGCAAAACCAGCCTACTGCGGCTAATTGGTGGCTTTGAAACTGCCGACAGCGGCCAGATTTGGATTGGCGATGGGGATGTTACGGCCCTGCCCGCCCACCAACGCAACGTCCACACCGTCTTCCAAGACTACGCCCTGTTTCCCCACCTAACGGTGTTTGAAAACGTGGGCTTTTCCCTGCGAGTTCAGAAACGGCCCGAAGCCGAAATCCAGAAGCGGGTGCAGGAGGCGTTGGATTTGGTGCAGCTGGGGGAGTATAGCGATCGCAAAATGGCCCAGCTCTCCGGCGGCCAAAAGCAGCGCATCGCCCTAGCCCGCGCCGTGGTAGACCGGCCCGACGTGCTGCTGCTAGACGAGCCCCTCTCCGCCCTAGATGCCCAGATCCGGCTAGACCTGCGAACCCAGCTCAAGCAGCTGCAGCGGCAGACGGGCATTACCTTTATTTACGTTACCCACGACCAGGAAGAAGCGCTGGCTCTGTCTGACCGTATCGCTGTGATGCGCTCTGGCGAACTGCTCCAGGTCGGTACGCCGCTAGAAATCTATGACTCCCCAGCCGATCTCTACGTAGCCGAGTTTATTGGTCGGGCCAATTTCTTTGAAGGTCTGCTGATGGGAGCAAACGGCACCTGCGGCAAGGTACAGATCGGCGATCAGTTTGTCGAGGGAACGGTGGTTGGCAGCGTTTCGCCCCAGTCGCCTGTGCGGCTGATGGTGCGGCCTGAAAACATGACTCTTCTTGCTGAAGCAACCCCCACCAGCCTGCCCGTCAGGATCCTTCAAAGCCAGTATCTGGGGTATTCCACCAGCTATTTGCTGCAGCTGGGCGAGGGTCAAAGCCTGGACCTACAGCACCCTACCTTTCACGCCCTAGAACTGCGCCGACGCGGTTCCCTGCCTCGCGGTGAAGGCGAAACCGCCTACCTGACTTGGGACTGGTCAGAGGCACTAATTTTCAGTAAAGGCTAGGCAAGTGAACTGTAGGGTGTGTTGTCGCCTCGGCGCAACGCACCAAATCCC
>JACVRP010000446.1 GCA_014534385.1 Cyanobacteria bacterium Co-bin13 | reverse complement strand
TACTCCATGCGCTCGTCTTCTAGGGTGGCTGCGATCGCATCTACCGAGTAGCTCATGACCACAGACAGATCGCCGCCCAACAGCTGCTCCTCAAAGCCAAAGGATCGAAACGCGGCTAAGTGCGGCTTAATCTCCAGCAGCCGCTGGTAGGCAGCCTCCAGCTGCTGCGGATCAGTCGAGTTGTAGGAGTAGCCGAGAGACTTCAGGACTGCCCCCATCGTCTCTCGCACGTCATCCAGTAGCGTTATGCGGCGAGACAGCGACTCTTTGTTATCCCACAGATAGCTCCAGTCTTCGACCCTGCCCGTTACCAGTTCGCGGTTGTAGAGCAGGCCGGTTGTCCCCCAGCTGTAGGGCACGCTGTGGGCATTACCGGGGTCGTAAACCGGATCGGTCCACTGATCCAGCAGGTTTTCCTTACCCTTAATGCGGGACTGGTCTAGCTCTATCAGCATGTCCATCTCCAGCATCTGAGCCACCATGTAGTCAGAAGGGTAGAGAATGCTGTAGGTACTACCCCCACCTGCCTGCAGCTTGGCCAGCATGGTTTCGTTAGAGTCATAGATGTCAACGACAGCCCTAATGCCGGTTTCCTCCGTAAACCGGGCAGTCAGGTCATCATCGACATAGTCGGCCCAGGTATAGATGTTTAGGGTGCCAGTACCACCAGCCCCTCCCCCGGCTGCAGAGGCATCGGTTGAGCCCGTACCCGTTTGCACCTCAGCCAAGTTTTGGCGACAGTTAGACAGGGCAACCCCGGCCACAGCCGCTGCCGACCCCTGCAGAAACCGTCGTCGGGTGGCCGAAAAAGCCCGTTGCCTTGATAGCGGACTGAGAGAAAGTGGTCGCGTGCGTGGCATAGCTATTCCCCCACCGATGCAAATACAACAGAAACGCTCACCATTGAAGCTGATCTAGCTGCATCAAGCCGTATCGAGCTATGCCATCTATAAAACTAGGCAGTCTTTAGGCCGCCAGTAAGCATAGACAGTGGTCTGGGGCACCATCATGCTGCCGGCCCGGTTGGGCTGCAGCACGGTTAACTGTTCTCCGGTTTGAAGCTGCACCACGCAGTGAATGTGGGTGCCCAGATACATCACGTGGCTGACCTCCCCGGTGTAGCAATTCTGAGCTTCATCAGGGGGGGTGAGGCTGAGGTGAATCTTTTCGGGTCGAATGCTGACGACCGCTGTTTTGGCAACCGCTGCGTCGGGGGTCTGGGTTTCAACCAGCACCTTTAAACCGCTCTGGGTAGTCACCTGGAGCAGCGCCAGATCCAGCGGCTCCAGATGCCCCTCTAGCAAATTGGTATCGCCAATAAAGTCGGCGACGAACGGGGTTTGGGGGTAGTCATAAATTTCGCTGGGCGTGCCGACCTGCTCAATCTGGCCCGCATTCATCACCGCGATGCGATCGGAGAGAGACAGGGCCTCTTCCTGGTCGTGGGTCACCATGACAAAGGTAATACCCAGCTTGCGATGCAGGTTGGAAAGCTCGACCTGCATCTGCTTGCGCAGCTTTAGATCCAGGGCTCCCAGGGGCTCATCTAGAAGCATGACAGCCGGTCGATTGACCAGGGCCCGAGCCAGCGCTACCCGCTGCTGCTGGCCGCCCGAGAGCTGGGCCGGAGAGCGCTTGGCAAAAGACTCCATCTGCACCAGCCGCAGCGCCTCGGCAACCCGCTCATGCACCTGAGCCTTGGAGAGCCGCTTGATGCGCAGGCCAAAGGCAATGTTGTCCCACACGGTCATGTGGCCAAACAGAGCATAGCTTTGAAAAACTGTGTTTACAGGCCGACGGTAGGACGGCACATGGCTCATCCCACGCCCCTGAATAATCACCTCTCCCGTTGAAGGCGCTTCAAAGCCAGCTATTAATCGCAGGGTGGTCGTTTTGCCACACCCGGAAGGCCCCAAGATGCTGAAGAATTCTCCCTGGCGAATCTCTAAATCAATACCGCGAACGGCAGGTTCTCCCTCGTAGATCTTAAATACCTGACGCAGCTCAACATCCAGCGCGGCACTTGCCTGCCCCGTTGACGGACGTAAAACAGTGGTTTGAGACATGGTGGCGGTTCCCTAATCGATCATGCCAACGCAACCCGTTGGAGTCTCTGTTAACAAGCCAGGGTAACAGGTCAGTGAACGCGCCCATTCCCGACGTTGCCTTATTGTATGCACGGACAGCCATCAATCCAAAGACAGTGCTTAAAAAGCCTGGAAAAGACAGTGCTTAGTATTCTTTAACGGACTTAGAAAGCCAGTAAAGTATCTGTCGCAACAAAATCATTTGCCCTGGCCCAAGTCTGTTTTGGTGGTTACAGCTGCCTCTAAAATTACCCAGCTGCCCCAATGTCGTAACAGGCACTGTCCCCTGCTAGCGACGACACCCCAAGCAGTCTTGTATAATCGTCGGTTGCTGCCCATTGTTCGCGGCCAGGCTTGCCGTGTTTGTCTATGGCTTTGCTTCAAAACCTGCCCCAGATCTCCGATCCGTTTAAGGGCCGCACCGTTGGCAAGCGCTATCAGGCAGTCTTTCTCATGCTGCTGACAAGCACAGTGTTGGTAGGGGCCTTTGGTAGCCGCCTGGCCCAGCTGCAGCTCGTCGAGGGCGATCGCAACCGGCAGCTGGCCGAAAACAACCGGATCCGGCTGGTGCCCAAGCGCCCGGCCCGAGGGGCGCTGCTAGATCGCAACGGCAAGATTTTAGCCGGTAGTCGTCTGTCTCACTCCATTTCGATTTGGCCAATTGCGCTGCCTAAGTCAGAATGGCCAACGGTGACCAGCCGCCTATCGAGCATTCTCAACATTCCCGAAGACGAAATCCGATCTCGCCTAGAGCAGGCAGGCTACGAGTCGATTGAGTCGATTACGATTGCTCGCGGCATTAGCCCGGCCCAGGCAACGGCCCTAGCCGAGTACGGCGACGAGCTCAAGGGCGTGCGTCTAGAGGCAGAGGCTGTACGCAACTACCCAAACGGCGATTTGGCGGCCCACATTCTGGGCTACACCGGAGAGCTAACCGATGAGCAGTTTAAAGCCCGCGATGGGCAGGGCTACCGGCTTGGCGACGTGGTGGGCCAGATGGGCGCTGAGGCGGCGTTTGAATCGCAACTGCGGGGCGAGTGGGGCGGGCTTATGCCGCGAGCAATCGTAATCGACTCAATCGTCTGGTAGGCTGGGTGCTCCAAGCGAGTTCGGATTTCGTCTTCGGGAATGTTGAGAATGCTCGTTAGGGGGCTGGTGAGCGTTGGCGATTCTGAGTTTGGC
>JACVRP010000192.1 GCA_014534385.1 Cyanobacteria bacterium Co-bin13 | reverse complement strand
CGTGAAAACCGTGAAGGGCTGCCTGGAAGCAATGACGATTTTGCTGCAGGAGGGCATTAACTTCCGGCCCAATCGGCTGACTCAAGCGGTCAACGAAGACTTTTCCAACGCTACCGACGTGGCCGATTATCTGGCCGCCAAGGGCGTTCCCTTCCGGGAGGCCTACAACCTGGTGGGCAAAGTGGTCAAAACGTCTTTGGCGGCGGGCAAGCTGCTGCGCGAGCTGACCTTAGAGGAGTGGCAGGAGCTCCACCCCGCCTTTGAAGAGGATATCTACGAGGCGATTGCTCCCCGGCAGGTGGTGGCAGCCCGCAACAGCTTTGGCGGAACAGGCTTTGAACAGGTGCAGCGGGCTCTACAAGTCGCTCGTAACCAGCTAGATGAGCAGTAAATCATGACTATTAGCCTCTGCATGATCGTGAGGAATGAGGCCGATCGTTTGCCTGCCTGCCTCGCCAGCGTTGAGGGCCTAGCTGATCAGATCATTGTGCTCGACACCGGATCAACTGATCAAACCGCCGCGGTCGCCCAGGCCCAGGGCGCTGAGGTGCACACCTTTGCCTGGAACCAGGACTTTGCAGCGGCTAGAAATGCTGCTTTAGAGAAAGCCACCGGAGACTGGATCTTGGTGCTAGATGCGGATGAAACTCTGCAGCCAGCCATCTTGCCAGTGCTCAAAGGCATTGATCAGGGCCAGGGCGTGGCAGACATCCCGGCTGAGCACCTGCTGCTGGTGAACCTGCTGCGGCTGGAGGTGGGGGCGCAGCAGTCTCCCTACACGCTCGTTTCTCGCTTCTTTCGCAATCGCCCCGACCTGCGCTTTGCCCGCTCCTACCACGAAACCGTGGACGACAGTGTGGTGGCCCTGCAGACCCAAGAGCCGCACTGGCAGGTAGCGACGTTAGATGCGATCGCACTTCACCACCAGGGCTACCAGGCCGATGCAATCGCCCGCCAAAACAAGTTTGAGCGGGCCAAAGCCATTATGGCCGCTTACCTAACGGCCCATCCTGAAGACGCCTACATCTGCAACAAGCTCGGTGCCCTCTACGGCCAAGAGGGCGATTGGGCCAAAGCCTTGCCGCTGCTGGAAAGAGGGCTAGCAACTGCCAGCAGCGACCCGCTAACCCGCTACGAACTCTATTACCACCGGGGCTTGGCCCACCGCCAACTGCAGCAGCTCGATCAGGCCGAACAAGACTATCACACCGCGCTGGATCAGCCGCTGCTGCCAAAGCTCAAGCTCGGGGCTGCCATTAACCTGGGCAGCTTGCTGAAGCAGCAGGGACGACTGCCCGAAGCCATTGCTCAGTTTGAGCAGGCCATTGCAATGGACCCAGACTGTGCGATCGCTCATTTCAACCTGGGAGTTGCCCACCGGGCCCAGGGCTATCTTGACCCTGCGATCGCAGCCTACCGCCGAGCGATTGAGTTACAGCCCAACTACCCCGAGGCTTACCAGAATCTGGGAGTGGCCCTCTTCAAACTAGGCAAGCTGCCTGAGTGCCTCCAGGCATTTAGCCTGGCGCTGCGACTGTACGAACAGTCAGACCCGCAGGCCGCCCAAGCTCTGCGAGCCGGCATCAAAAAGCTCGGCATCGTCTGATATCGAGCTCGATGATTGCTTCCTAGTTTCTTTATTGTCTTTACTGTCGCCGCTCAACAGCGAAGCCAGCGGTGGGGCTACTTCTGGTAGCGGGGATCGTTCCAGTCAAACTGCTGCCCAGAGGGTAGCGGCTTTGGTTTCCAAGAGATCTCAGCCCCGTAGGTGCCGGGCCGCCAATGATGGGCATGGCCCTGACCGGGTAAGGGGGGCTTGGCCTTGGGCGGTGGTTCAGGTGCTTTTTTGGGCAGATCTTTAGCCAGCATCTGCTTTAGGCGATTGACGATGCCCTCCCAGGTCAGCTCTGGCTGCTGCAGCATCTCGCGCAGCACCTGCAGAGCCGCCTTGGCCTCTTCGTCATTGCCGACCTTTAAAGGCTGAGATAGCCGCAATGGGTCAACCTGCACAGCTGCTAGGGCCTGCTGCACCGCACCTTTGATCTGACTGCCCATTTCATGTCTGGCCTTCTCACACTGATGCTGCCAGCCTTTTTCGCTAGAGGCATACAGCGCAGGCAGACGGTTGAGGGCGTAGGTTTCTACCTCTAGCCGTTTGACGTACTTTTGCAGGCGAGGGGGGAGCCGGTGTAGCTGTCGCTCTACCTCCTCTGCCACCAACCATTCCATAACATTGACGTATGCCCGCTTTTGAAATTCAGGAACACCACTCATACACCACCCCTAATCAGAAAAAGACAAGCATCGATTTCAAGTGAATTTTCAAGTGAAGTCTCAGATGCCTGCTGGGAACACTTCAATGAATCTTCCGATTGAATCTGATAAATTTAACGATGACCCTGAGTAAGTGCTTTTCATAGCTGACTTAGTATTCCAGTATGTCAGCAAAAAGAGGGTGTGGCAGCTATCTTCTGCTTAGCAGTACATAACTTTTAATAGAAATAACCCTGACGGTTCCCGCGAAAGTTTCAATGCTAAACCCCGGATTTGAAACCGGCCGAAACGTCAGATGTAATTTGTCCCCGCTAGTTTCGGCAGGCCTTTTGACGCGGTGGCCGCTTTACAAAGATTGCAGCTATTGCCTCAACACGACTTCGGGCAGTGAGGTCTGATCCTCACTGCCCGAGGCAGATGGCTCAAAATGCCAGGGCAGCCTGACTTAGAGAGTCACTAGCTCCGAAGGAAGCCGCTTAAAGGCCAGACGTTCATTCTCAACGTCAACGAAAATGACGTCGCCCTCACCAAAGTCACCTCGCAAAATGGCCTTGGCAATCTGGGTTTCCAGCTCTCGCTGAATCGCCCGCTTGAGGGGACGGGCTCCGTAAACAGGGTCGTAGCCAACCTCTGCCAGGAAATCGAGAGCCGCTTCAGACAGCCGCACCGCCATCTTGCGATCGGCCAATCGCTGCTCTAGACGAATCACCTGCAGCTTGACGATCTCACGCAGCTCGCTCTTCTTCAGCGCGTGGAAGATGATCATCTCATCAACCCGGTTGAGAAATTCGGGCCGGAAGTTGGCCCGCAAGGCCTCAAGCACGCGCGATCGCATTTCGTCGTACTGGTCGTCGTCCCCAGCGACATCCAAGATGTACTGCGACCCGATGTTGCTGGTCATGATGATGATGGAGTTTTTAAAGTCCACCGTGTGCCCCTGGGCATCGGTGACTCGGCCATCATCCAAGATTTGCAGCATGATGTTGAACACATCAGGGTGAGCCTTCTCGATCTCGTCGAAGAGAATCACTGCGTAGGGCCGCCGCCGGATCGCCTCCGTCAGCTGACCGCCCTCGTCGTAGCCAACATAGCCCGGAGGTGCGCCAATCAGGCGAGAGACCGAGTGCTTCTCCATGTACTCAGACATGTCGATCCGCACCATCGCCTCTTCAGTATCGAAGAGGAAAGCTGCCAGCGCCTTGGCCAGCTCAGTCTTACCCACCCCAGTCGGACCCAGGAAGATAAAGCTAGCGGTGGGGCGGTTGGGGTCAGCCAGTCCAGCCCGCGAGCGCTGAATGGCGTCGGCAACTGCCGTAACGGCTTCATCTTGGCCAATCACCCGGCGGTGCAGATCGTCCTCCAGCAGCAGCAGCTTCTGCATTTCCGACTGCACCAGCTTGCTCACTGGAATGCCGGTCCACTTAGAGATAATCTCAGCGATGTCAGACTCTGTCACCTCTTCGCGCGTCAGCGATCGCCCTGAGTTTTGCAGCTCAGCCATTTTGGCTTCGGCGGCCTCTAACTGGCGCTGCAGCTCGGTCAGCGTGCCGTACTTTAGCTCGGCAGCCTTACTCAGGTCGTAGGCTCGCTCTGCCTGCTGAACCTCAACTTCAACCCGGTCAATCTCACTCTTAACCGCCTTGCGCTGCTCTAAAACGTCTTTTTCAGATTGCCACAGCGCATTGAGGCCAGCCTGATCCTCCTTCAGGTCGGCCAGTTCCCGGTCTAGCCGGTTGAGCCGCTCCTTAGAAGCCAAGTCGCTTTCCTTCTGCAGCGACAGCCGCTCCATCTCTAGCTGAAGGATTTTGCGGTCAACTTCGTCGAGCTCCTCCGGCTTGGAGGTCACCTCCATTTTGAGCTTAGCCGCCGCCTCATCTACCAGGTCAATGGCCTTGTCAGGCAAGAAGCGATCGCTAATGTAGCGAGTCGACAGGGTCGCTGCCGCTACCAGCGCACCGTCAGAGATTTTGACGTTGTGGTGGGTTTCGTAGCGATCCTTAAGGCCCCGCAGAATAGAAATGGTGTCTTCGACGCTGGGCTGGTCAATGTAGACCTGCTGGAAGCGCCGCTCCAGGGCTGCATCTTTTTCGATGTACTTGCGGTATTCATCTAGAGTGGTGGCCCCAATACAGCGCAGCTCGCCCCGCGCCAGCATGGGCTTGAGTAAGTTGCCCGCATCCATCGCGCCCTGGGTAGCCCCAGCGCCCACCACCGTATGAATCTCGTCAATAAACAGAACGATCTGCCCCTGGGACTCGGTGACTTCCTTGAGCACAGCCTTGAGCCGCTCTTCAAACTCACCCCGATATTTGGCCCCGGCAATCAGTGCGCCCATGTCTAGCGCAATCAGCTTGCGCTGCTGCAGCGATTCGGGCACATCGCCTTTGACGATCCGCTGAGCCAGTCCTTCGGCAATCGCCGTTTTGCCCACACCGGGTTCGCCAATCAGCACTGGGTTGTTCTTGGTGCGGCGCGAGAGAATCTGGATGGTGCGGCGAATTTCATCGTCCCGGCCAATCACCGGGTCGAGTCTGCCTTCGCGGGCAAACTGGGTGAGGTCGCGCCCATATTTTTCCAGGGCTTCGTACTTGCCCTCGGGGTTCTGGTCTGTCACTTTTTGGTTTCCGCGAATTTGTTGAATCACCTGCTTGACCTTCGCCTCGGTAATGCCCAGATCTTGAAACAGTGCCCTGCCAAAGCGTTCGTCTTTAACATAGGCCAGAATCAGGTGCTCGATGGAGATAAAGTCGTCGCCATATTCTTTCCGGTAGGCCTCGGCCCGATCGGTGAGCGCATCGAAAGAGCGGCCCATATACAGCGAAGAACTGCCGCCCGAAACCTGGGGCTGCCCTTTAATAAAAGCTTCAGTGCGCTCCCTCAGCAGATCCAGGCTAACTTCTAGCCTGGTGAAGATACTGGCTGCCAGCCCTTCTTGATCTAGCAGCGCCAGCATTAGGTGCTCGCTCTCAAGCTGCTGATGCTTGGCCTGCTTAGCAATGTCTTGGGTCTGTGCGATCGCACTCCAAGCCTTTTCTGTAAATTGATTTTGGGTTGGTTGCATAAAGCTCTCTCCCCCCTAGGTTTTAAGCCATATTCACTACATCTTTTTGCATTGTACGGAGAGCGCCCTCTGTATAAGGATCGGTGTTCACGCTTATTCCCGAACGGGTTGCCGCCCGTAGGCTGGCATCTCAGACAGCGCTCAATCTGAGGTCAAGTTTTCCTGCATTTTCGAACAAGCTACTTTCCCGAGGCATCCATCAGGAAAAGGATACGGGCGCACTGTAGATGCTGATCGCCACTCTTGTTAGACCCTAGATCTCTGCAATGCAAAGCCCCTCTCCCCGCCCTCGATCCAAGCTTCTCAAGCGCCTACTCATTTTCATCGCCTTAGGAGCGGGTCTTGCCGTGATTTTTCCCTTTTTGGCCTTTGCTGGCCTTATAGCCCAAGACAGTTGGGAGGAGTGGCAGCGCTGTCGCGGCTATACCCAATTCAATGCAGAAGCCTGGCAAGACCCAACGATCGCATCTGGGCCGCCCTATGTCCGCAGCTGCATGGTCGATAATCTGCTGGAAGAAGGCCTGTTAACCGGTCAGTCGCAGGCCGAAGTGATTGCTCTTTTGGGTGAACCTGACTTAGAAAGCAGCTTTCTCCAGGAATACGACATAGCTTACCCGCTGGGGCCTGAGCGCAGTCTCATCAGCCTTGATTCTGAATGGCTGGTGCTCAAGCTTGACTCCGCAGGCCAGGTGAGCGCAGCCACGCTGGCAACAGACTAAGAAAATAACAGACTAAGAAAACAGACTACTCAATGACCAAACGAGACAGCCCCGTGCCGGGATAGTAGTTAGCCAAGATCTGGCTGTACCCGTAGCCCTGGGAGGCGAGCTGCATAGCTCCCGTTTGGCTCATGCCCTGGCCGCCGTGGGCTTCCTGCACAATCTGGTCAGAGGCCGCATAGAGCGACTCCACAATGCCCCCGTTGTAGCTAATGAACTCGCCAGAGGTTTCTGCAACCGCAATCTGGGTCGTGTTGGTTTCCTTGGCAATGCCTTTGTAGGCCTGAAAGCGCTCGGTGTTGTCGAGGTCAAAGTGGCGACTGGCGGGGCGAACGTGGTGGGTTAAGGCGTAGGAACGGGCCGCAACGGCTTGTGCCTTGAGCGCTTCAATCGGCCAGTTAACAAACATTTCGGTGCCGACCACGCTGCTTAGGTAGTCGTGCAGCAGCACATAGTTGACCGCCAGCAGGTTGCCCCCGTCGTTGAGCAGCAGCACCCGGCCTTTAAACCAGCTATCGCCAATGTAAATGTAGCCACCTTCGGACGGCTCCAGCCAAACTGCCGTGCTCAGCTGACAGTTGCCAAAGTCAATGCCCTGCCCGGTAGGGCGGGCTACGTAGCTAGTTTGAGCCGGAATGTTGCAGTAGTTTTGGCCGTTGAGGTCCATCAGGTAGCCGGATGTGGAGACGCCCACATTTAGAGTGCTGATATTACGTGCGATCGCAACCCGCATCTCCAAATTGGCGTCAATGGTCGATCCCGGTTCGACAGCAGACTGGGGCACTGGAACTGGGGGGGCTGCTGTCCCTGCTGGAGCCATTGCCGTTGGGGCGCTGGCTGCGCTCTGAGGGGCACTGGCCGCGCTCTGAGAAGCAGCGGCCCCAGGCGATGCGGGTAGAGCTGTCTGAGCCGAATTTGCCCCCGTAGGTAAGGGGAGCAGCACCCGCTCAGCCCGATAAAGTCCGACAATCGACTGGCGAACTGCGCCCGGAACCTGCCACAGGGAGTCTTGCAGAGTGGCAGCTTGGCCGGTTCGAGCCGGGGAAAAAGGCAGGGGCACAAACTGAGCCATCAGCACCGTAGCAAAAACAAGGCCGCT
>JACVRP010000059.1 GCA_014534385.1 Cyanobacteria bacterium Co-bin13 | reverse complement strand
GGATATGGATCTGTTTGTAGAAACAGCGGAGATTGCTGGCCTAGACGCCTCTCTGGCAGATCAGGTGCGGCATTTGGTGCAGCTAGCCGTGGACCAGGGGCTGGCCGATGCAGACTACTCCAGCCTATACAACATCATCAACCCGGTAACCCCTCCCGAATAGGACCTAGGACCGAAATAAACTTGGGTCGAAATAAATTGGGGGTTGGTGAGTTTTGCTTGGGGGGGCTGCCTTAAGCCATCAAGCCGTGGGGGATAGTAATTGTGAACTCGGTACCCTGGCCGGGAGTAGATTGGCAGGTGAGGCTACCCCGATGGCGCTCGGTAATAATCTGATAGCTGATTGACAAACCCATACCGGTGCCCTTGCCGATGGGCTTGGTGGTAAAGAAGGGATCAAACAGACGGCTCTGGGTTTCGGGGGCAATGCCAGGCCCATTGTCAGCAATTACAACGACCACATGGGTGGGGGTGAGCCTGGTTTCGAGGATGATTTCGGGCTCTAGATTGGGCTGCTGTTCCCAGGCGTCTTCCAAGGCATCGATAGCGTTGCTGAGGATGTTCATAAACACCTGATTGAGCTGCCCGGCGTAACACTCAATGGGTGGAATCTGACCGTAGCGCTGGCTGACTGCGATAGTAGGGCGTCCTCCCCGAGCCTTGAGGCGGCTTTGCAGAATCATCAGGGTGCTGTCTAGTCCGGCATGGATATCAACCGCTTTCTGCTCGGCCTCATCCATGCGGGAGAAGGTGCGCAGTGACATGACAATTTTCTGAATTCGATCGGCCCCAACTTTCATGGAGTTCAGCAGTTTGGGCAAGTCCTTAAGCACAAAGGGCAAATCGATGGCTTCGACTTCTGATGCAACCGCTGGCAGCGGGTCCGGATAGGCCTGCTGATACAGCTCTACCAGCTTGACCAAATCCTCAATGTAGCTGCGAGCGTGATTTAAGTTGCCATAGATGAAGTTGACTGGGTTGTTGATCTCGTGGGCTACGCCCGCAACCAGCTGCCCCAAGCTGGACATTTTCTCGCTCTGAACCAGCTGCATTTGGGCCCGCTGCAGCTCCTGCAGAGTGGCCTCCAGATCTTGAGTGCGCTGACGCAGCTGCCCCTCTGACTGAGACAGGGCCAATTCGGTCTGCTTGCGCTTGATGCCCAGGGCAATTTCGTTGGCCAAGAGAGCCAGCAGATCCTCAATGCTGTTGGACAGCGGCTGCCGGGCAAACATACCGATGACGCCGAGCAGCTGATCTTCCACTATTAGCGGGTAGCCTGCAAAGGCTACCATGCCTTCCTGCTTGGCCCAGGCCGGGTCGCTGATCCAGGGATCGCTTTGAACCGAATTGCTGATTTGGGGGCGGCGCTGTTCGGCAATGCGGCCTACTTTGAACTGACCTACCAGAATACGACTGTGGCAGCCATCGAGATGGGTGTAGAGGCCAGAGCTGGCCTGTAGCTCTAGCACCATGCCGGTGGAGGAGAGGGTCCAGATGCGGGCAAAGGCGATGTCTAGGGTCTTTACCAGGGCGTCGGTACAGGCCTGCAGCATGGCCTGCAGGGGCTCTCCCCGAGTTAGGATGGAGTCGATTTCAGCCTGCAGCGAAGACAGGCGCACCTGTTCTTTCAGCAGATCGACGGCCTGCTTCCGCTCGGTGATGTCTTCCAGGGTGCCCAGTACCCCAACTACCGCACCTTCGGCGTTGTAGAGAGGAACTTTGTTGGTTTCTAGCCAGGTCTGGTGGCCATCGGCCTGCTGCTGGGTTTCGAGCTTACCGAGAATGGGGGTATTGGTCTCCATGACGGTGCGATCGCCCGCTCGATATTCTTCTATCTGAGCCGGAGTCCAGGGCAAATCGTAGTCAGTTTTGCCAACAATTTCGGCCGGGGTCCGCAGCCCTGCAGATCTGGCAAAGTTTTGGTTGCAGCCCAGGTAGACCAGGTTTCGGTCCTTCCAGAAGATGGACTGGGGAATGTTGTCCATGACCAGCTGCAGGAGCTGCTTTGACTCGCGCAGTGCTTCTTCAGCACGAATGCGATCGGTGATGTCTTCGTAGGTACCGAGCATGCCGATCAGCTGGCCGTCTGACCCAAAGAGGGGGACTTTGTTGGTGTCGCACCAAATATGGCTGCCATCGGCCCGAATTTGGGACTCTATGAGGTGGTACTCCCCTTTGCCGCTGGCCATGACTCGATGGTCGTTGTTCCGGTAGTCCTCGGCTTCTACCTCGGTCCAGGGCAGGTCGTAGTCGGTCTTGCCAATGATGCTGCTGGGATCTCTCAGGCCGGCCGCTTGGGCGAAGACTTGATTGCAGCCCAGGTAGACCGATTCCTGGTCCTTCCAGAAAATGGCCTGGGGAATGTTGTCCATCACCAGCTGCAGGAATTGGCGCGAGGATCGCATGGCGTGTTCAGCCTGCTGCCGCTCCTCCTCGACTCGCTTGCGCTCACTGATGTCACGGACGTTGACTAGAATGACCTGCCGCTCCCGCAGCGTGATGCGCTGAAGGTAAACTTCAGCATCGAACAGGGTGCCGTCTTTGGGGCGTCGGGCCTTCCAATCAAAGAGCTGGGCTGCTCCAGCCAGGGCTTTTTGCCAGTGGTTCTTTAAAGTCTCAATGGTTTGGCCGGGGCTGGAGAGGTCTTCCTCCAGGGATGCCTTGAGCATTTCCTGCCGGGTCAGGCCGTACATGTTTAGCAGGGTGCGGTTGACGTCTAGAATTTTGCCCTGGGTGTCGAGGATGAGAATGCCTTCGTAGACGCTGTCAAACAGGGTTCGCAGGTCGCGCTCTGAGGCCCGTAGGGCGCGGGTACGTTCTTCAATGCGGCTTTCCAAGCTCTGGTTGAGCCGGTGCAGTTCGGCCTCGATCTGCTTGCGATCGCAAATGTCCCGCACCATCACCAGCACTTCGTCGTCGGTCCAGGGCACGATCCGGACTTCCTCCCACTGGTGCCGCCCTTCCCGCATCAAGGTTTGTTCGTAGACTTGTAGAGTGCCTGTGTCGAGCGCCTGCCGCACGAAGTGAAGGCGCTTGTCCACCTGATCGGGGGACAGCACCTCAGCCAGGGGCGCGCGGCGCTGCTCAGGGCTAGGGTAAACGACGTTGACGTTGCCAGAGGTAATGATTTCGTAGGTGGCGGAGTCCCGCTGCATCCGCATCATCAGGTCGGGAAAGGCGTTGACCAGGGCCTGGTTGGTTAGCTCGCTCTGCCTTAGCGCGGAGGCCTTGGCCGCTGTTGCGCTAAATAAAACGCCGCTAAGCTGCTCAACGACTCCGTCTTTACCATAGATAGCCTGACCGCGATCGCACACCCAGCGCCAGCTACCGTCGGCGTGTCGGATGCGGTACTCTACGGCAAAAGGCTGCTGCTGAGCAATGGCTGATTGAATGACTTGAGTGACCGCCGCCCGGTCCTCCGGCTCGATCAGGTCGGCCCAAGGACAGCATCCGCCCGCCGTGAGATCAGCTGCAGCATAGCCGGCAATGGTCTCGATTAAAGCACTGAAAAAAACGGCTGTCCATGAAGCATCCGGCCGCCGCTGATAAAGCGCGACCGGCATTTGGTTAGACAGGTGTTGAACAACTGCAGATTCTGCCAGGTGTGTCATTAACGGCGACAAACTGGGGCAACTAGGAAAGTGTTGAACCCGGTCTCTACAGGGAGGGCGCGGATAAAAACTAGGGTAAGTCTGCCCCTGCTATGTCCTAGACTAACAGCCTCAAGCAGATCTCGGTAGTTATCAAGGCTACGCTGTCAGGTAAGTTGGGGGAAGACCGCCGAACTTGCGATCGCGTCCCTGATAGGCCCGCAGCGCCTCAGCCAAGGCCTCCCGGTCAAAGTCGGGCCATAGGACATTGGTAAAGTACAGCTCTGCATAGGCGAGCTGCCAGAGCAGATAGTTGCTCAACCGCTGCTCGCCGCTGGTGCGGATCAGCAGATCGGGGTCAGGGCTGCCCGCAGTAAATAGGCGGGCCTCAACCCAAGACTCCTGAAAATCTTCTAGCCTGATCTTTCCCTGCAGCAAATCTGCCGCTATGCCGCGAAAGGCCTGGGTCAACTCCAGACGGCTGCCATAGTTGACCGCAACGTTAAACTCGATACCGTCATTGTCTGCTGTAGCCGCTGCTGCCTCGCTCATCAGCGTCTGCAGGCTCTCGGGCAGGGCTGTGAGGTCGCCGATAAAGCGCACCCTCACACCCGCCTGCTGCATGGCCCGCAGCTCCTGATGCAGCAGGCGCTCAAACAGCCTCAGCAAAAAGGTGACTTCCTCTAGCGGCCGCCGCCAGTTTTCGGTAGAGAAGGCATAGGCCGTCAAAACAGGAATGCCCCAGTCCTGGCAGCACTGCAGCAGCGCCTTGAGGGTTTTGGCCCCCTGGCGATGACCGGCAATGCGGGGCAGCCCGCGCTGGGTGGCCCAGCGACCATTGCCGTCCATGATGACAGCGATGTGGCGAGGTAGGTGGGCAGGATTGAGATCGGGGGGGAGTGCAGTGGAGTGCATAGGTGTTTCTTAAGGACCGGTGGTTGTGGGGTGTTTCTTAAAAACTCGTCAGGGCTAAGGGGGAGGGGCAATAGGAGCAAGTTAAGGGGCATAGGAATTTTGCCCAAACAGGTCATTGAGATAACTGGGGGTGAGGTCATGGTGCCAGCGCCACAGCACGCGCATGACCTGATCAAAGGTGTAGAGGCAGGTCATACGGTTGGTAAGCGACCACTGCTCCCAGGCCAAAACGCCAATCATGCGCCGCAGCGTGTGGAACAGGCTGCCCTGGAGGGTGCGATCGCACATTTTTTGCACGACAGCCTGGCTCAGAACTGACAGGTTTTTGCCCAAAGACACGTCCGGGTAAGCCCACACCCCAAATCCCCAAAAGTTGGTCATGTGGTTAATTTCATCTACCAGCAGCTCCCCCAACACCTGCTGGAGCGTGCCAGTAGAGTGCGCCATCAGCCACAGGTAAAGGCAGGCGGCCCCATACTCCGTGGCAATGCGGTGCAGCCCGTGGCGGTAAAGGTCTGTGCGCAGGTCTGCTGAGGGCGTATAAGGTCGAGCCGAATGGGGTGTGGGAGTCAGCCGCTGCCCGCTCAGCTGAGTGTGCAGCCGCAGCAGGGCAGGGGTGTGGCGCTTTTCCTCAATCTCCCAAAGCCCAGGACTGATAAGCGTTCCATCTGGCCCTGCAGTGCCGCCTACAAAGCGGGCCATATCAGCATAGAAAGGGGCTAAATACTGGCGGCTGGCCTGGGTGTAGTTACGAATGGGCGCTTCGGTGTCGATGGTGCCCGAGAGCACCTGGCAAAAGGTTTTAAGGTCAATGCCTTTGACCTGATCAGGCTGAACTGCAGA
This sequence comes from Cyanobacteria bacterium Co-bin13, assembly GCA_014534385.1. GTDB lineage: Bacteria > Cyanobacteriota > Cyanobacteriia > Phormidesmidales > Phormidesmidaceae > JACVSF01. The sequence continues at coordinate 7,380 of JACVRP010000059.1, read as the reverse complement.
CCAGGCGATAATCGGCCAGGGCCGGGGCTGGGGCCGAGCGAATTGGGCCGGCAAGTCCTGCAAGCGCTCATGCAGATGGTTGGGCGTGACATACTGCCGAACCAGGCTACGAATTCGCTGGCACACCTGGGCTGCAGACAAATCGGCCGACCAAGGTCCGGCTAGATCCGTGGGGCGGCCAGGAGCCGGGAGTGAAGGGGAAGGAATGAAGGTCATGATTGGCGAGGTGATGGGCTAGATTCACCTTATTTCTCGGAAGAGCGCGCGTCAGTCGGACAGAGTCGGCAAAGGCCTAGTAGCCCAGGCGATAAAGGTCGGATTTGGTCGGGCATCTATCAAGGCCGGAGCCGGGTAGGCTAGAGTTGGGGCAATCATCGCGTGATCACCGAGATGGGAGCAGAGACGGCGCTGGAGCAGGTGGATTCGCTAGTTTTCGCTCAGACAGGGCGGTATCTAAATGACCTGCAGCGCTGCCTGCTTCAGCACGTCTGGCAGGGCCAGAAATATTGGCAAATTGCCCAACACCTGGGCTATACAGAGGGCCATATTAAAGATGTAGCCGCCGACCTGTGGCAGCTGCTGTCAGAGGTGTTGCGAGAGCGGGTGAGTAAGGGTACCGTGCGGTCGGCGCTGGAGCGACACCTAGGGCCAAATCGGTTGCCGCAACGCTTCCCATTAACAGGAGATTGGGTAGCTCGGCCTGAACCCGCTGAGCCTCTGAGTGAACGGGGTTTGGGGGAGGGCGCGCCGGGTGGGGTAGTCGGGCGGACAGCGGCGGTTGCTGAGCTAGACGGGCTGATTCAGCAAGGTCATCGGGCTTTGGTGATTCAAGGGGAGGGGGGACTGGGCAAAACAACGCTGGCCCAGCATTACCTCAGCCATTGCTCCTTTGATCGGGTGCTGGAGCTGCTAATGGCCCAGGAGACTGCTGATATCTTGCCGGTCGAGCGCGTGGTAGAGGAATGGCTGAAGCAGGATTTTGGGGTGGAGCCGGGGCGCGAGTTTGGCATTTCTCTGGGGCGACTGAAGCGGCAGTTGAGCCAGTTTCGGGTGGGCATTTTGATTGACAACCTGGAGCCAGCCCTAGATGCCCAGGGCTGTTTTGTCTCGCAGCACAGGCGCTACCGGGAGCTGCTGCGGGTGCTGACCGATGCCCAAAGCCAGGCAGTTACCCTGATCACCAGCCGCGATCGCCTCTGTGAGCCGGGTATTCGGGCTGTGCACTACCGGCTGCCGGGCCTAGACTTGGCGGCCTGGCAGCAATTTTGCCAGCAGCGGCAGCTGGCGGTGAGTCTAGCTACGCTTCGGGCGATGCACAGCGCCTATGGCGGCAATGCTAAGGCAATGGAGATTCTCTGTGGCCTGATCCAGGAGGATTTTGCGGGGGATATGGTGGCCTACTGGCAGGGGCAGGGGCAGGATTTTCTCAGCACTGTCGATCTCAGAAATTTGGTGGACAGTCAGGTGAGCCGTCTGCAAAGCCTGGACCCCGATGCCTACCGGGTCTTTTGTCGGTTGAGCGTCTACCGCTATCAGGCAGTGCCAGCCGTACCTGTGGCGGGACTGGTGCATCTAATGGCTGATCTGCCGCCGGAGCGTTGCCGCCCCATCTTGGCATCTTTGCGAAATCGCTCACTGGTGGAGTGCTGCAAGGACCAGTACTGGCTGCATCCGGTGGTGCGATCGCACGCCATCGCCCGGCTGCGGGCCAGCCCTGACTGGGTTTGGGCCAACCGTCAGGCCGCTCACTTCTGGACTCAGCAGGTGCAGCGCATCACCACCCTAGATGAGGCGTTGCAGGCCCTGGAGGCGTATTATCACTGGGTTGCGATCGCAGACTACGCTGCCGCTGCCCGCGTGATTCTCCACAGCCGCGACAACCAGTGGCAGCAGTTTCTGCCCCTGGGCAGCACCCTGTACCGCATGGGGCTGATTCAGCCTGTGCTGGAGGCCATTACCGCCATCTTGAAGCACCTTCCCCAGGACAACCCCGACGTCAGCGAGCTCTACAATATTTTGGGCGACCTGTACTGGATTACAGGGCAGATTCATAGCGCTATCTCCTGTCAGGAAAGCGCTATTGAGATCGCGCAGGACTGCTGGGCTGTCGTCTCTCAATCGGAGTCTGACGCGCACCGGCTCTACTACCTGACGATGCTGACGGTTGACTCACGCCTCAGCCTGGGCCTATACGCCCTGGATTTGTGGGATCTGGGCACCGCTGCCAACAGACTACAGCAGGTCATTGATCAAGCCACCGGCACGGCTCACCACCGCTGGGCTGGAAAGGCGACGGTTTGCCTGTCGCTGGTGCGGGCCTACCAGGGACACACTGCAGCTGCGAAGCACCTGGCCGACGCGATCCGCGAGACTGTGCAGCAGGGAGACCAGACGGGCCGGTTCGCCTTTTTTATGCAGCTTTTGGGCCAAACCTACAGCCAACTGGGAGATCTGGCTCTAGCCGAGACTCTCTTTCAAGCGGCAATAGCAGCGGCAGAGACCGGTCACTACATTCAGGTCAAGGCCAATGCGCTCAGCGGACTGGGCAAGCTGGCCCGCTGTCGGGGCGACTGGCCGCAGGCAATTGACTATCAGCACTGTGCGATCGCACTGCTCGAAGACCTGGGGGCCCAGTGTGACCTAGCCGAAGCGCACTACCAGCTGGGGTTGACCTACCAGGCAATGGGCTCAGGCCGAGAAACCCAGCCCTTTCAGGCTGCGATACGGCTGTTTGCAGAGATTCAGGCTCCGCTGCAGGTGCAGAAGGTGAAGCAGGCAGCAGGGCTATGGGAAAACAGAGGCCCTTGACTGGTAGAAGACAGCCGGGACGATAGGAATGGCTGATGGCTGCCCTAGTCCAAAATCTTAGGCACTTTGAAGTAGTCTTCCTCCCGCTCGGGCGCGCAGCTCAGAATTTCCTGCCGACCTTCAAAGGGCTTGAGCTCGTCGGGACGGGTGATGTTGTTCAGCTCAATAGCGCGAGTCGTGGGCTCAACGTTCTCAGTGTCGAGCTCGTTAAGCTGCTCAAAGTACTCCAAAATGCTGCTGAGCTGCCCGGTAAACTGCTGCTCTTCTTCGGGAGACAGATCCAGGCGGGCCAGCAGCGCAACTTTACGAACCTGTTCAAGGTCAATCATGGCAGCGATGGGAGAATGGATGCAAAGGACAGGCGCTTGAAGCGACAGAGCAATAGGCTTAGTAGAACGAGTCCACTCTCATGCGGCCCGTGTTCTTCAGCCAGTTTTGGGCCTCAATGTAGTTGTTGGGCGCAATACTGATCGCCTCTGTCCAATAGCGGGCGGCTTCGTCGTACATATTATTGGCCGTCTGGCCGTCTCCAGAGGCTTCGGCCTGCTCACCCTTGTAGTGGTAGATGACGGCCATGTTATTGAGGGCCTGACACATGCGAGGGTTGAGGTCTAACGCTTCTCGGTAATACTCCATCGCTCTGTCGTGCTCGCCGTTGCTGGCGTGAATCAGCCCCATGTTGTAGAGAATGAAGCTTTTGTCGTAGGGATCGTCTTCCAGGGTCAGCGCTTCCCGGTAGTTCTCCATTGCTTCGGCATATTCGCCATCGGCTTGAGCCGACATGCCGTCGCGGTAGTAGGCAAAGGCTTCTTTCTCACGCTGCTTAGCAGGCAGGAGCTTGAGAATCATGTCCGCCATGACAGTGAAGGACTTGTCGATAAAGTTGTCGTTGCGCTGGCTTCTGGGCATGGTTGACCTCAATACGAAGCGGTCCAAACTAAGCCTAGCAAACGGCGGCTAAGTTTTGAGCGGGAATTCGGATTGCCCTGAAGAATTCCCCTCACAAAACTCCCGGTGCAGGTATTCCACCAGATCTGCCACCGTAATCAGGCTGGTTTCATCAAAGCTGTCGGTGATGTCGATGCCAAAACGCTGCTCAAAGTCGCCGCAGAGGTTGAGGCCCCAGTCAAACCAGCACACTAGGGGAAACTGTAAATCTTCCAGTAGCCGGTCCTGCGGCACTACCTGACCCAGGCTCAGCCCGGAATAGTCGGATAGGCAAGTGAAGGTAAATTCTACTAGCTCTTCAGGCAGCGCCTCGGGCACCGCTGGCGGGGTCCAGTATCGGATGAACCACTCCTGGCAGCTCAAGCAGGGACGCGATCGCAACTGCTGGTTAACCTGCTGCCGTACCGCCAGATCAGGGCTGAGAAGATGATAGGTTTGTAGGCTGCTGACAAAGTTTCTAAACGATTGCCACATAAACGGTTGCCCCATATGAGCCCTGAGTCGGCAGTACCCGCCTGGCTTTTTCCAAGTGTGCCCAAGGTAGCAGAGGCAATTGACGACCTCCTCAAGAACTTACGCCGAAACGGTGAGCATAGGCAGATTTATCGATATTTTGCCCAGGCTTTGCCAAATAGCTGGTTAAAAAGGCCTCAAACTGCTCAGCCGGCATGGGCCGTCCGATGTAGTAGCCCTGGGCGATATCGCAGCGGTAGCTCTCTAGCAGGGCCAGTTCGGCCTCTAGCTCAACGCCTTCGGCGATTACGGTTAGCTGCAGGTCGTGGGCCATCTGAATCACCGCTGTCAGAATGGCTCGGTTTTTGGGGTCGGTGGTCACTCCCCGCACAAAGCAGGTATCGATCTTGAGGGTGTCGATGGGAAACTGCTTGAGATAGCTGAGAGAGGAATAGCCAGTGCCAAAGTCGTCGATGGCGATCTTAAAGCCCTGGGCTTTGAGGTCGGAGAGAATTGCGATCGCCGCCGCCGCATCCTGCATCAGCGCAGTTTCGGTAATTTCTAGCTCCAGGGCCGAGGATGCTAGCCCTGCCTGCTCCAGCAGAGTGGCGATAGTTTGACCCAGGTGGGGCTGGTTGAACTGCACGCTCGACAGGTTGACTGAGACCTGCAGCGGCGGCAGTCCCTGCTGCTGCCAGAGCTTAACCTGACGACAGGTCTGCTGCAGCATCCACTCGCCAATGGGCACGATCAGGCCCGTTTCCTCAGCCAGGGGAATAAACTGGGCCGGAGAAATGGGGCCATGTTCTGGGTGAGACCAGCGAATTAGCGCTTCGGCTCCTAAAATTTGGTGATCGCCCAGCCCCATCTGCGGCTGATAGTAGACCTCAAACTCGTCTCGCTCCAGAGCGTAGCGCAGCCAGGTTTCGAGCACAATTTGGTCGGCTGGCACCACCGGAATATCAATGCGGTAAAACTGGCAGGAGTTGCTTTTTTGCTGTTTGGCCCACTCCAGGGCTGCATCGGCCTGGCGCAGCAGGGTGCTGATATCGGCGCTGTCTTCTGGATAAAGGGCAATGCCAATACTGGTCGTGAGAAAAACTTCCTGACTGGGCAGCGAAAAAGGTTGGGACAGGCGGTTGATCAGGTCTTGGGCGACTGCCAACACCGCCTGCCGACTGGTGAAGTCAGTCAGCAAAACAGCAAACTGGTTGCCGGTGAGCCGGGCAACGGTAGACCCTTCTGGCAGTGAAGCCCGCAGCCGCCGGGCTGTCGCCTGTAGCAGCGCGTCTCCGGCCTGGTAGCCCAGCGTGTTGTTGACCTGCCGCAGCCGATCGAGGCTGAGGGAGAGTAGCGCTACCGACTGGTGAGTTTGACTGCACCGCTCAATGGCCTGAACCAGACGCTGGTGCAGCAGATGGTGGTTGGGCAGATCTGTGAGGCTATCGTAGTGCGCCAGGCGGTTGAGCCGCTCAGCCGTGTTTCTCAAAACGGCAACATACTGCTCCGTAATTTGAGCCTGCTTCTGCAGCCGGGTTTTGATGGCTGAGACAATTTCTGGGTCGGTTACGGGCTCTACCAGACAGTCGTCTGCGCCCAGTTCGATGCACTCTCTGAGGTAAAACTTTTCGCCCTGGTTAGTCACCAGAATGAAGGGAATGATGGCTAGCTCAGATCGCTGCTTCAGCGAAGTCAGCAGCGTACGGCTGTCGCTGCCGTCAATGTCTAGAGTGGAAACCAGCAGATCGGGCCGCTCGCTTTGAGCGGTTTGGATACCTGCTTCGGTATCGTCGGCGGTAATGGCTTCGAAGCCTTCGCTGACGAGCAGCCTCAAGATCGCTTTACGAGATTTGCTCTCCTGTCCAATGACCAGGATTTTCTCCATGGAAGCCTTCCAATATCGGGAAACAGGCACCTCAGAGGAGGAACCGGAGCCGGGCAGCGTTGTCTTTGGCAGAAGCGAAGCTAAACGAGTCGACGGGGTTCAAGGCTCTAAGTTGCTGCCAACGGGTACTTCTTAGCTATCTCAGATTCAGCAGGGCAACGGCAAGAGGCTGTAGACCCTATTGACGCGAGTGCGGTCTCCGAACCTTGGGCAGAATGGAGCGTGAGAGCTAAGGGCGATGAGGTAAGTCGGGCCCACCCTGAGTTTCCTAGATCATTTAAGAATGCCTAGAGCAACCCTTGGCAAGCGTCAGGCTTAAGGTTTTCTCATATTACGCTGGTTGGCACAGGTCTGTCAGGGTTTGGATAAAGCTGGGATAGGAGACGGCGGCGGCTTCTGCTCGCTGGATCTGGGTCTGCCCGGCGGCGCGCAGGGCGGCAACGGCCAGACTCATGCCTACTCTGTGGTCGGTGTGGCTGTCTACTGCGGCTCCTTGAAGCGATGCCCCACCTTGAATCTCTAGCCCATCGGAGCGTTCGGTGACGCTGGCTCCCAGACGACTGAGCTGCTGGGCCATGACGGTGATGCGATCGCACTCTTTCACCCGCAGCTCTTCAGCATCCTTCACCACCGTGGTGCCCTGAGCAAACAGCGCCGCCACCGCCAGCACCGGAATTTCGTCAATCATGCGAGGAATTAAATCGCCGCTGAAGGTGGCTGCTTTGAGGGTACTGGCCCGCACCCGCAGGTCGGCAACGGGTTCTCCTGTGACTTCCCGCTCGTTTTCCAGGGTAATGTCGGCCTCCATCTGCCAGAGGGCATCGAGAATGCCGGTGCGGGTCGGGTTGATGCCGACGTTCTCAATCACCAGCTCAGAGCCAGGCGTGATCAGGGCGGCCACCAGCCAGAAAGCAGCAGAGCTGATGTCTCCGGGGACCACAATGGTCTGTCCGGTCAAGGTAGCGGGGCCGTTGACCGTGACGCTGCAGGTTTCAGGATCAACCGCGATATCGGCCCCAAAGGCTCGCAGCATGCGCTCACTGTGATCCCGCGACAGGCTGGGCTCGCTCACGGTGGTCTGCCCCTCGGTCATCAGCCCGGCTAGTAAAATGCACGACTTAACCTGGGCGGAGGCCACCGGCGACGGGTAATGAATGGGCTTGAGCGACTGACCCTGCACGGCCAGCGGTGCCAGCGTGTTGCCCTTGCGGCCCCAGATGGCGGCTCCCATTTCGTTCAAGGGCTTGATCACGCGGCCCATGGGTCGCGATCGCAACGAGCTATCC
>JACVRP010000096.1 GCA_014534385.1 Cyanobacteria bacterium Co-bin13 | reverse complement strand
TTGCCGCTGCCGCTGCCGCTGCTACGGCGTGGGGTGGTGTAGACGGTAGCTGCAGCGATTTGGGGGCGGGCTGTGTGGTGCGGGGGGGGGGGGTGGGAACCCCTTCGGCACGGGGAACGTTGGCCCTGTTTTGAGCGCCGTTTGTAGGGGTGAGGGGGGACGCGATCTGCTGCTGCTCCCGCCACTGGTTGCGGCGTCGAGTATTCCAGGGATCGGCCGCTGAGGGCTGGTTGGGGGAGCCCAGATTAGGCGGAGGACTGCCCCCCGGCTTAGCGGCTGGCGGTGGCTGCGGTAGGCGAAGATCAGGAGCCGTACGGTCAGCCGGAGTTTCCGGATTAGCCCCACTGGTAGGGGGGGTGTGCCGCCGAAAAGGCGGGCGAATGATGTTTTTGGGATCGCCGTACTGTGACATATTGCTGTAGATCTCGCCGGAATAAGCCGCAGGCAGAAAAGACCAGGTCGATTGTAGCGGTAAACCCTATTGCTGCCGCTGTTTTGAAGCCAAAGCCCAGTCCACCTGGCTTAAGATGCCCCTTAGCATAGCCAATTCCTGCTGCGTTGGCGCAGCTCGATGCAATAAACGCCTAAATTTTTCCATTCGACTGGTGGCGGTATGGGGGTAAAGGTAGCCTACCTGCAGCAGCAGCGCTTCTAGCTGTTGGTAGAAGCCCTCGATCTGGTCTAGGGCAGCCCCCGCTTCTGAGAGATCGGAGGCCAGGGTGGGACTCACTGGCGGGCTTGCTGCCTCGCCCAGAGCAGCAAGCCGCAGGAGATAGCAGCAGACGGCTACTGCCTGGGCCAAGTTTAGGGCTGGGTAGAGGTCGCTAGAGGGAATGCGGAGAAAGCGTTGGGCGTAGTTGAGCTCGCCATTGCTGAGACCCCGATCCTCTGGGCCAAAAATCAGCGCTGCCTGAAAGTCAGCGGGCGGATCGCTGGGCAGGAGCCAGGGAAGAACTGCTTCCGGTAGCTCCAGCACTTCTCCAGCGGCACGGGTGCGGGCCGTAGTTGCGATCGCGCGTTGGCACCCCGCCAAGGCCTGCGGCAGCGAATCTACCACGCTGGCTGCTTCTAAGACGTCTGCCCCATGAACTGCCATCTGCCGCGCCGGTTCCGAGAGCGGATCACAGCCAGGCTTGACCAGCACCAGCTGCCATAGCCCCATATTCTTCATAACTCGGGCTACCGACCCAACATTGAGCGGCCCTGCCGGTTCTACCAGCACGATCCGCACCTGAGCCAACGCTGCTTCGGCCATACTCATCAATTCAAGATCTACTGGTCAGGAAATCTACTGAGGCTACATCAAGCTCTAAGAGTGTAGCGGACAACCGTCGAGCAAAAACACACCACCGTATTTACAAGAAGTGCTGACAAGCTTCATGAAAAGAACAACTAGCCTGTCTTCTACTTCATATTTTTTTTATAAACAGTCGATATGATGTTACCAGCTGAAGATTACCGATTGCTCAAAATCTGGAGCGTAGTTTGACCTCCAGGTTACTCGTTGAGTCAAGAAAGCTATGTTGTTTCGTATCTTGTCCCTGACCTTAGTCAGTCCCCCATAAAGTTTTGGTTCTCAGCTGATGCGTGTTTTGTGATGCTCCGAAGTTTACGCGCATCAGTTGCTATAGCCCTGGCTGATTTCAGAAATTTGACGTTGGCTGATCTGCCTTGCAACCTCAGTCATTTCATCAGCTGTTTTGCTCGTTCTTTGTAAGTAGCTGTTTCTAGCAGCCTAAGATCTAGAGCTTTAAAGGGTAAGTTTTGCTTTTTAATCCTCTTTGCAAAGCCTTCTCAAGGCTTCAAAAGCTTGAATATTGGCTGCGGGTGCTTTGCATCTGTATGCCTAAGCATTTGCAGATCAGTTTGCTTTAAAGGGATGTTTTTCCCAATTCGAAGCGCTAAAAGCAGATGACTCAGAAGCTTTTTCTGCCTAAAATACTTGCAAGAAACATCTGCTTAGAAAGTCATTATTTAGCTCATATCTTTCTGCGGATGGATTAAAGAATTGGTGCTTTGAATAACAATTTAGTTTGCCTGCAGAGGTTATTAAAAGCATCTAAATTTAAACCCTTATCAGCTTTTCGTTCGGAAGATTTTGGAACTTTTCGATCCCAGATCAAAAATTAGGAGAGAAGAAAAAGTGCTAATCGCTCTTTTAGGTCGAATTTTACAAAAAATAGACAGCCTTGCCAACAAAATTAAGGCCCACGGAATGCTGGCTAGGTTTAAGTCAGTAGGTTCAGAATGCCACCTTGAATGGCCCATCAAAGTACACAATCCAAAGTGGATGACGCTGGGCAATGGAGTGACTATTTCCTGGAATGGTTGGCTTTACGCTATAGAACAGTATGGCGATCAGAGCTTTACGCCAGAACTGGAGATCGGGGATAAAAGCTACATTGGCAATTCTTGTCATATTGTTGTTTGTAATCGAATTCAGATCGGCAAAAGCGTCATGATTGCCGATCGTTGCTACATATCAGACAATCTCCATGAATATGAAGATGTCAGCCGCTCCATTGCTGAAAACCCTATGCGGGTGCCAGGAGAAGTCCGCATAGGAGACCATAGCTGGATTGGCGAGAATGTCTGCATATATGGCAACGTTACAATTGGTAAGCACTGCGTAGTAGGAGCCAACAGCGTCGTGATGCAGGACTTGCCCGACTATTCTGTTGCTGTTGGTATGCCTGCCCAAATTGTCAAACGCTACGATTTCAGCGAGAAGCGCTGGCGTAAGACTAATAAGTCCGGCGATTTTATAGACGATCTGGGTCTACAGAAGCTTCCTCGGGCCGCAAGCCATGCCAGCGCTTAGTATCTGTGACGGTATAAATTCCATACTCTCTGTTTTAGCGAATCAAACAGCCAAACTTTGGGAAGTTATTTTGGTAGACAACGGCTCTACCGATGGGTCAAAAAAGATTGCTGCTTGCTACGCTGATCGCCTGGCCAACTTTAAAGTTGTCAGTGCTACTGAGCAAGCTGGAGCTGCTTATGCTCGCAACGTTGGCGCTAGAGCGGCTATAGGAGACTACCTAGCTTTTTGTGATGCTGACAATATTGCTGACCTCGGCTGGGTCGCTGCCTTTTGCCGGGCTTTTGCCCACCATGATTTTATTGCTAACCGGCTGGAATTTAAGCGTCTCAATGGACCTTGCGCGGAGGGTGCTCAAGAGGATGGGCTGCAGTACTTAAATCTTCCCTTTCTACCCCATTCAAGAAGCTGCGGTCTAGGCGTTAAGCGGTCAATCCATAAAGCCGTAGGCGGATTTGATGAGACAGCACCTGCCCTAGAAGATACGGACTACTGCTTTAAAGTTCAGCTGCAGACCAACGCTAAGCTGCAGTTTGTCCCGGATGCGGTGATGCACGTGCGTTACCGGAGTTCTTGGAGCGATCACCTCAAACAGGGTTTTTCTGGAGTTGGGCTACAGTCTGCTTCGCCAACGCTACCAGCAGCTTGGACTGTCTAGCGGTAGCCTCGCAGGCCGCCTGGTTACAATTCCTCGGCTTGCTCTAGAGTGCCTGCTAGACCGTTTGCAGCACCGTCAGCCGGTTTGGAGTTTGGGGTGGCAGCTTAGCATGCTGCGGGGCTATTTCCGCTACGGATCATTTCGAATTGTTTAAGCCAGGCCGCCTCAAACTTCAAAGCCGACGATGGACCAAGGTGAGCTTAACCGGCTAGCTGCCGAGCTCACTCACTCCCAGGACCTCATCTTCGAATTTGTAGCCGACTCCGGTTACGGTTCTAATGAAAACGGGCTGGGGAGTGTCGGGCTCTACTTTTTTGCGGAGGCGAGCGATATGGGTATCGACGACGCGCTCGTCTCCGTAGAAGTCGTCGCCCCAAAGCTTTTCGATCAGCTGGTCACGACTCCAGACTCGGCCTGGATAGCTCATAAACGTGGCCAGCAGATCAAATTCCAGCGGCGTTAGATCGAGCAGCTCTGCCGGAGACTCCTCTAGCTGGCGATAGGCGGTGCGCTGCTCTAAGTCCAGATTGAAGTGGGTCGTGCGGTAATTTGGGCTGGTTTGTCCTCCCTGTCGCAGGCTGCGCCGCAGCAGGGCGCGTACTCGGGCAACCAGTTCTCTGGGGCTAAAGGGTTTCACCATGTAGTCATCGGCTCCGGTGGAGAGGCCGATGATGCGGTCTATTTCCTCGCCTTTTGCCGTCAGCATCATGATGTAGGGATCTTTGGTCCCTGGACGCTGGCGAATGCGGGCACAAACCTCTAGTCCATCTAATTTCGGAATCATCAGATCTAGGATGACCAGATCGGGCTGGAGAGACTGCTGAAAGCGTAGAGCGGTTTCACCGTCCCGGCAGGTTTCGCAGGTAAAGCCTTCTTTCTCTAAATAAAGCTTGATGAGTTGAGCGATCTCAGCTTCATCTTCCACAATTAGGATCACCATTTGACCTTCCTGGGGATCTAGCAACACGCCTCAGCAACACCGTCAGCCGGGGAACCGAGCAGTGCAATTTCCCGACCTTCAACTAGCATACTCAGTTGTAAGGGCCTGGCAGGGTGTTATATCCAGGCTAACCGTCTATCCTTGGGACATCCACAGCAATCACTATGACATCTGTGTCTCCTCAGCCCGCCCTTGAACGACTCATTGAGGCTTTCAGGCACTCTTTGCAAGAGGCTAATGTTTATCCCCGGCTGACTGCCCTGGACTGCCAGAATCAGCAGGGACGGGTGCTGCTGTTGGCTAAGCATCCAGCGCCGCCGGTGGAAGATCCGGCGGGTTTGCTGCGGGAGCTGAAGGCGATTTTTTATGAAATCATGCCAGAGGTAGGGCTGCCAAAGGAATGGATAGCCCTTCAAGAGATGCCGGTAAGGCTGGGGCTGCTGACAGAAGCAGAAGATGCCCCCTATGCGACCCATACGTTTACCTGGCGAGTAGAAGACGCTTTGGGCCTGATCTTTGAACTGGCGAGCCCAGAGGAATCTGACCCCGGGGAATCTGACCCAGAGGAGCTCTGCCCCCAGGGTGTGGCAGTAGCAGCAGCGACAGAGGGGCAGCTGTCTCAGTCAGCCCCAAGCAGTCTAGAAGCTGTTGAGACTGTTGCTGAGGGAGATCTGCCAGGGGGGGCTGAGTCCTCTACGGCTGTCGATTCTGGGGCAGCTGCAGGGGATCGTTCCTTAGGGGCTCTGGTTGCGCTGAATGACGCGGCGCTAGCTTTGCCTGAAACCGCAATCGATTCGCCAGCGGGTTCGCCGCTGCAGCGCTGGGGACAGTGGGGCCTGGGGCAGCTTCAGCAGCTGGTGCCCTACTGGAGCTACGGACTGGCCGGGCTGATCTTGCTCAGCAGTGGCCTGTTTGCCTATACCGTTACCCGGCCCTGTGTGGTGGGTAGCTGCGATCGCATTGGCAAAGCCGCCGCTTTCCACGCTGCTGCCCTGACCCGTATCAGCAATCCCCCCACAGCCGCCGATCTGCAGGAGGCTCGCTCTGAACTGCAGGCTGCGGTTGACCTGGTAGCCCCTATCCCCCACTGGTCTCGCTACTACGCAGAGTCTCAAAGTGGCCTGAGCCGCTACCGCACCGATCTGTCCAGCCTTGACCGCCTCAGTCAAGCGCAAAAAAAAGCCTACACAGCGGCGCAGGAGAGCCAAGGTCCGCCCCATCCGGTGGCGCACTGGGTAGACATTCAGCATCTTTGGCGGCAGGCCATCGCTGCCCTTGAGGCCGTTCCCGACACTAGCCCCCTTTATGACTTTGCCCAGACCAAGCTGGGCGAATACGAAGCCAACCTGGCCACCATTGCTCAGCGGATCACGGCAGAGGAATCAGCCGAAGCCAACCTTAGCAGTGCTCTGCAGTCGGGCCGACTGGCCCAGCAGCAGATGGATACGGCCAACTCGCTGGCAGGCTGGCAGCTGGCTGACCGGCAATGGCAGCTGGCTATCCAGAACCTGTCCTTAATTCCCCGTGGCACCGAAGCCTACACAGCGGCCCAGCAGCGGCTGCAGGAGTACCGCACTCAGCGGGCATTGGTGCAGGCTCGCCTCGGTCAGGAAGACAGCGCCAGCAGTACCTATCAGCAGGCCCAGGCCGCAGCCAGTCAGGCCAGAGCCTACGAAGCTCAAAACCAGTGGACGCGAGCGGTAGATCAGTGGAAGGTTGCCGTGGCCAGCGTTCGGCAAGTCCCGGCAGACTCCGCTCTGAGCCAGCAGGCGCAAGTGCTGCTGCCCAACTATCAGGCAGCTCTGGCCAGGAGCCAGGCCCAGCTGCGTACGGCAGTGGCTCTGCAAAACCTGGAGACATCTCGGGGAAATGTCTGCCGCACTTCTGCCACGCCCTGCCGCATCAGCGCCACCCCCGACCAGATTAAGGTAACGTTGGCCGGTCAGTACGCCGTGGCACTAGAGCAGGCGATCACGCCACCTGCTCCCGGCGCTGTTCCGGTCGCGGCAACTCTCAACCGAGAGGCCCAGGCAATGATGGAGCAGATCGTGCTTTTGGGCAACCAGGTGCAGCGGCAGATTGAAATTTATGATGCCCAGGGAGAGTTCATTGCTCGTTACCGGCCTGACCTGGGCGGATTTGTCAAGGATTAGGCTGCAGGGGGCGGGTCGTTAGCGCCAGCGCGACCTGGTTCTTGCCGTTTTCTTTGGCCTGGTAGAGAGCCTTGTCGGCCTGCCGGTAGGAGGGCTCTAGATCCATGCCAGCCTGAAATTCACTGATGCCGATGCTTACTGTAATCTGAAAGTCGGCAGGCAGGTCTGGCAGCTGCAGAGTCGCGACTACCCGACGGATTTCATCGGCAATGAGCCTGGCCCCAGCCAGGGAACAGCCTGCCAGCAAAACGGCAAATTCGTCGCCGCCTAAACGGGCTACGGTATCGAGGGAACGGGTGCGATCGCACAGGGCCGCCGCCACCTTTTGAAGCAGCACATCCCCAGTGTGATGTCCGTAGGTATCATTCACCTGCTTAAACCCGTCTAAGTCAAGCAGCATCAGAGAGTGAGCCAGCGGCTGCGAACCGTAGTAGGTCTTCACCCGCTCGTAGGCAGACTCTAAACCCCGTCGGTTGGCAATCCCCGTCAGCGGGTCGCGCTCCAGCAATTCTCGGGTCAACTCCAAGTCTTTGTGAGTGGTTAGGAGTTGGGGGATAGTGCTGCGCAACTGCCAGGCAGTATAGCCACTGACAGACATCGTGACCCACTTCCAGCTGCCCTCAATCCAGTAATTGGCGTGCCAGATATTCCAAACCGACAACACGTGGCCGATACCGCAGCTGAGGATAAAGGCGGCAAACAGCAGCAGCAGCGGGCGGGCTGCCGTAGCCGCCTGTTCCCGGTAGACGTAGAGCAGCACCGGGATAGAAAAATAAGCCAGGGCAGTGCCAACGTCTGCCAAGGCGTGTAGCGAGGTCAGCCACGGATTCCATAGGAAGCAGGAGCCGTGGGGCATCGTGACAATCAACATAGGCAGTGCCAAGTCCTACCTAACATTGCGGCTTCTCCAGCCTGCCGTAACAGTCGTAGCTGCTGACAGAAACCGGGGGAGTTACTGACCTTAACCAAGGTCCCAGAACTGCTGTCGGGTAAGCCCTGCTGAGAATAAACTGCCGTCCCGCTCATTGATTTAGATTTAGCTGCTCTCCAGCTACCCTTTAGATTGCTCTAAATCCTTAAGTACCCTGCTTAGCGGCAGCAATCGTCACGCCAGCTAGAATTCTTTGCCAGCTGTAACGTCAGCAGTCAGCGGCTCTGCAGTAGGCCGTTTTCTACAGGCTTGGGCAATTAGCTCCAGCCCTATCCCTGGTCCGATAGCCCCTGGCCCGATAGACTCTGTGTAGTGACGCGATTTTACCCAGCCTAACTACACCATGTCCCTCAGCCAGACGCCTCTCCACTCCGCCCATCAAAAGCTCAAGGCCCGCATGATGTCCTTTGCCGGGTGGGACATGCCGGTTCAGTACCTCGGTATCAAGCAGGAGCACCAGGCAGTACGGCAGCAGGTAGGCATGTTCGACATCTCCCACATGGGTAAATTCCTGCTGCAGGGCCCCGATGTGCTGGAGCAGATGCAGCGGCTAGTGCCCTCTGACCTGAGCCCGCTCAGCCCTGGCAAAGCTCAATACACCGTGCTACTAAATCCCCAGGGCGGCATCGTGGACGATCTGATTTTGTATCTGCTGCCAGAGGCTGCTAATGGAGAGCAGCGCCTGTTTACCATCATCAATGCGGCTACTACCGAGAAAGACAAATCCTGGCTACAGCAGCATCTGACCGAATCCGTTACCCTGCAGGATCTTTCCCTCGATCAGGCCCTTGTGGCGGTGCAGGGACCAGCAGCAGCAGCTCAGCTTCAGCCCTTTGTCGAAGAAGATCTCTCTCAGGTTGGCCGCTATGAGCACCTTGAGGGAACCCTGCTAGGCCAGCCCGCTTTTTTAGCCCGCACTGGCTATACCGGGGAAGACGGCTTTGAAATTATGCTGCCCCCCGCTGCGGCTCAGGCACTTTGGACGGCGCTATTAGAAACAGGGGTAATGCCTTGCGGCCTGGGGGCCAGAGACACCCTTCGCCTGGAGGCGGCCATGCCGCTCTACGGCCAGGACATCAGTGACGGTACGACCCCCTTAGAGGCTGGGTTAGGCTGGCTGGTTCATCTAGATCGCAAAGGTGACTTTATCGGTCGAGCCGCCCTAGAGCAGCAGAAAGCGCACGGCGTTTCCCGGCGACTAGTAGGGCTGCAGATGACGGGGCGCAACATTGCCCGCCATGACTATCCGGTTTTGCAAAACGGCAGCCTGGTGGGCCAAATTACTAGCGGCACCCTCGGGCCTACCCTGGGTTACCCCGTTGCCCTAGCCTATGTCTCGGCGGCCCTAGCCAAGGTGGGCCAGGCGCTAGAGGTTGAAATTCGCGGCAAGGAATACCCGGCTATGGTGGTTAAACGGCCTTTTTACCGCAGTTCTCGCCCTTAATTGTCTTTCTTGGTGCCCATTCCCGCCGCCCGTTCCTTGACCTATGATGTGTACGGCTTTTACAAGCAGAGTGAGGCAACCCTATGGCGTTTGAGTATCCAGAGAATTTGAGGTATCTCGATTCTCACGAATATGCCCGACTGGAAGAGGACAACATTGTGGCCGTCGGCATTTCTGCCTTTGCTGTCGATCAGCTGGGCGATATCGTGTTTCTGGAATTGCCAGAGGTCGGCGATAACGTAGAGAAGGGCGAAAAGTTTGGCACAGTCGAGTCGGTTAAGGCGGTTGAAGATCTTAAAGCCCCGATCAGCGGCGAGGTAATTGAGCGCAACAGCGAACTGCTAGATGTTCCCGAACAGCTTGGCAACGATCCCTACGGCGATGGCTGGTTAATCAAGGTGCGGGCTGATTCTTTAGAAGATCTAGACGACACGCTCACATCTGAGGAATATAAGGATCAGGTTGAGGGCGAGTAAGCCCCTACCATTGCCCCCGGTTTGCTTCACAATAGGTAATACTTGGGCGCTTGGGTTGTGTGAGTGCGATGGCCCTAAAGGGCTGGTCTTTGACCCTTGCACCTCCTGCTCTCGCCTGAGTATTCCTTACTGTGGGAGTATACCGGCCTTGCTGTACGAACAAAGCACCCCTGGCACCAATTCAGAGCAGGCTGCCCTTGCGGCCAAGCCTGCTTCCAATGGGTCTGCAGCCGCTGCGGCGCACCCCGATCCTGTTTTCAGCGAGTTCGTACAGCGCCACATCGGTCCTGACTCTGCTGAGCAGCAGGCCATGCTGCAGGCCCTGGGCTACGACACTCTAACCAGCCTGATCGACGCTGCTGTGCCCGCCAATATTCAGCTACAGAGGGCACTCAAGCTGACGGCAGGAACCCCTGAAGCGGCCGCCCTAAAGCAGCTAAAGCAGATTGCCGAGCAAAATCAGGTCTGGCGCTCCTATATTGGTCTGGGCTACGCCAACACCCTCACCCCAGCCGTGATTCAGCGCAATATTCTGGAGAACCCTGGTTGGTATACCCAATACACTCCCTACCAGCCAGAAATCTCCCAGGGCCGCCTGGAAGCTCTGCTCAACTTTCAAACCCTGATCACCGATCTGACTGACTTAGAAATTGCCAATGCCTCTCTGCTAGACGAAGGC
>JACVRP010000356.1 GCA_014534385.1 Cyanobacteria bacterium Co-bin13 | reverse complement strand
CCGGGCCAGATATCTCCAAGTCCTTGCAAAATGGCTTGCAGAATCGCGCGGGCGGGCAGCTGGTCCGCTTCGGCCTGGGCCAGCAGATAGTCCACTAGATGACCGGGCCTGGGCAGATCTGCGCCAAAGAGTTCAGGAGATTGGCTCAGGGCGTAGCCCAGCTTTTGCAGCAGGGTCACTCGCCCTTCGACGCCTACCAGCGGATTTTGGTCGCTGACTTGAAATGCGTCTGCCAAAGCCTCTGCTGTGAGTTGGGTGAGGCCAGGGGCATCGGCCTGCCAGGGTTGGGCGGGTTGACTAGAGAAGAGGCCAGCTTTGAAGGCGTGGAAGCTTGCGATCGCAAGCCCCTCCGACCGCTGAAACACCTGCCCCGTCTCTGGCTCAACATACTTCCAGGCGGCTCCTGCCCCCGCATCAAGCAGCACGCTGGTCACGGCCAAATCAAACAGGGTTCTGGCTCGCTCTAGCGGCTCTAGGGCCGACAGCTGCGGCTCCAGCAGCGCCAGACGGGATGCGCCGTTGACCTCAAAATGCCGCCAGCGGGAGTGAAAGGGAACGTTTAGATCCGGATAGTTAGCCCGAATCACCTGGAGCACATAGTCTGCTGCTTGAGGCAGCTTCGCCAGGTCCACCGCAAAGTGATCGAGCTGCTGCTGACAAGCCAGATCAAACAGGATTTGGCTGCGATCGCGAATGGCTTGAGGCGTTTGTAGGTAGGCGATGGTCGTCAATAAGTCTTCGGAGATCATCGCGTCTTTTTCCGGCACCCTCTGCATAGCTCTACTCAACCAGGCCTCGGCCTTTGATCAGGGCCAGGTCTTCCTCAGAGAGCGGTCCCTGGGCCGTGTAATAGCCGGCCGCTTTTTTGGCCTCAATTTCCACCCGCGCATCTGCCGGAATCAGGTCATCGGGAATCGGCACCCGCTCGACAATCTCAATGCCTGATTTAGTAATGGCGTTGTACTTCATGTCGCTCATGGAAACGAAGCGGTCAATGCGGGTTACGCCCAGCCAGTGCAGCACATCCGGCATTAGCTCCTGAAAGCGCATATCTTGCACGCCAGCCACACACTCAGTGCGGGCGAAGTAAGCATCGGCTCGGTCGCCTCCTTCCTGCCGTTTGCGAGCGTTGTAAACCAGGAATTTCGTCACCTCTCCCAGCGCCCGACCCTCTTTGCGGAAGTAGACGATTACCCCAGCGCCACCCGCCTGGGCCGTTTCAATACAGGCCTCGATGCCGTGAACCAGATAGGGGCGGCAGGTGCAGATGTCAGAGCCAAACACGTCTGAACCGTTGCACTCATCATGGACCCGCACCGCCAGCGGGCGATTGGGGTCGGTAATAGCAGCTACATCGCCCAGTATGTAGACGGTAATGCCGCCAATGGGAGGCAGAAATACCTTGAGATCAGGCCGGGTCACCAGTTCGGGGAACATGCCGCCGGTCTGCTCAAACAGGGCGTAGCGCAGGTCTTCTTCACTGGCCCCCAAGCGCTCAGCCACCCCCGGCAGATACCAAACCGGCTCAATCGCGGCCTTGGTGACGACTAGATCACCTCCCGGCTTCATCACCTTGCCATCTTCCTGCAAGCGCCCGGCCCGCACAGCCTCGTTTAGCTCTGGCATTTGAATATGGGCATTGGTGACGGCAATCGTAGGCCGAATGTCAAACCCCTGCGCCAGCAATGGCTGATACACATCCCCCACCAGCGCCCCAAAGGGATCGATCGAGACAATTTTTTGGGCATCGCCCCAGCTAGGAAAGGGACCGATAGGAACTGCGGGCGCAGTGTTGGTCAAATCGGGCCGATGGTCGGGCTGTAAAACGCCGCTGGCCACCGCCAGCGCTCGATACACCGCATAGGAACCAGAGTGGGTGCCGATGGCATTGCGATGTTTGGGATCGCTCACCGTTGCCACAATCGGTCCCCGCTCCAAGGGGTCGGCCTGACCCCACCGAATTGGCAGTGCCTGGGTGCCAGACCGGCTGGGGTGAGACGTCAGCACAATGTGCCGCCGCTTGCCGTTGGTCCGACTGTTTGAGTTCAGGCCATTTTCAGGAGAATTCGTAGAATCGGTGAGATCGGTCATAGATGCCCTACCAGGAATAGGTAAAGAGGTGAGCAAATCCAAGTCGAAACACCCAATGTAGCTTCTAAGCCGCTAACCTGCTGTACTTAGAAGCTACTAATTTCCCACACTGTCGGAGTCGGAACAAGTTAGAAGGGTTACAGACGGATGTCCCCCAATAGGAATCGCGCGGGAATGGGCGCAGAATCGTGCCAACATGGTTAAATACAAGTGCCCTCTTCAGGACCGAGACGCTGTGATGCTCAGTACTCGGCAGTCTCCCAAGGAGATCGTCGAAAGTTCTCTTCAAAGCTGCCAAAAGGCTCTACGTCGCACCGTAGGCCCCTCGCTGTCTGCGGTTTCGTGGAAAAAGTCTCCCTACTGGGGTCTCGGGCTAGCTAGCCTGTCGCTCTCCCTGATCAATGGTCCTCTGGTGATCTCTCTAGGCGCTGGACTGGTGACCTATCAGCAGCTCAGTCAGCTGACCCCTGAACAGTGGCAGCAGCTGACCCAGAGGCTGCAAAAACAGCGCGCTGTTTCCCTCTCAGCCCGCAACAAGACGCTTCTACTCAGCGGTACTGCTCTGGCTGCCACCTACCTAACCACGGCAATCTGGAGCGAGACTCACCAAGCTGCAGTTGCGATCGCACTCGGCACCCAAAGCCTCCTGACCCTATCCCTCCTAGCCTGGCTACTGCGCTCTGCTCCCCCCAGCCCCTCCGCTCCCCTGCCCCCCCAATCCCTCCAGCCTGATACCTTAGAGTCTTTACTGGCAGAGCTAACCCACCCCGACCCGCTGCGTCGCCTAGTGCGAGTGCGGCAGCTGACCCGGATGGCGACCCCAGCGGCGGCTGAAACCGGCTATCTCGATGGGGGAGTGGTGACGGTGCGATCGCACCTAATCGACTGCTTCCACCTCATGCTCTCCCAGGAAAGCGAACCCCTAGTCAGAACGGCTCTGCGAGAAGGCTTGCAGCATCTACGTCAACCGGCCCAACTGCCCGAGGGCGCGCCGCCTTTGCCCAACGCTAAAGCAATGAAGCAAACTCACCGGGTGCGCCGTCCCGTCGTCGAGTATATAGAACCCTAGAAATGAATAAGTTTTTTGACCCCTTAGGAGATGGCAAGAGTCGGATTGAGCTCATCTCTCACATGGGAAGCGACCTAGATATTGTTAATGACGCGCGAGCCAGCTTCGATCGCGTGTCGGATGAACTAGATGAGAAAGATATCAAGCTCATTCACTACCTGATCAAACACCAACATACCAGTCCGTTTCGAGGCGTTGTCTTTAAGTTCAAAGTCAAAGCCCCACTCTTTGTATGTCGTCAATGGTGGAAGCATGTTATTGCCAGTAACCATAATGAAGAGCAGCTTGGCTGGAACGAAAAAAGCTTTAGATACGTCCCTATCGATGACTCTAATGATTTCTACATTCCAAACACATTCAGACAGCAAGCCAAGAGTAATAAACAGGCAACTGAAGGCGCTTTAGCAGCAGAGGCCGCCGAGAAAGCAATCAGAATCTACGAAGAGCAGTGTCGCCAAAGTTATGAAGCTTATTCTGCTCTGCTTAATCTAGGGGTGGGTAGAGAACAGGCAAGAGGTGTTCTAGTTCCCAGTGTATATACTTCCTGGGTTTGGACAGTCTCTCTGCAAGCCCTATTGCACTTCGTAGGCTTACGTAAAGGCAAGGGTGCCCAGCAGGAGATCGGGTACTATGCAGACGCCATTTTGCTCCTAATAAAAGCAATCGTCCCAGAAACGATTAATGCCTGGGAGGCTTTAGCAGAATCTAAATCTTAGAGATGCGCTGGGCAAAGTGATTGAACGTTTGATTAGGTAGATCTTGAGATCGAATACATCTTCAATATTTACTGAGTTTTTCTGTAGGACGTTGAAAAGCCATGCGGAGTAGGAAGAAACCACTCACGGCATGTTTCCTCATAGTTTTTGGGTAGAACAGACAATCCCTCCCATAACTGTGTTATTGAAAGCCGTTTTATTATCCCTTCAATTTGTTCTTCGCTTTCCCCAACATCCAGAAAATCATCCAGCAGAGCCGCTTGAACATGAACTATTCCTGGGTCATCTTCTTCCAAAAAACGTTTGATAGCAGCGGCATAGTAGGGGAGTATTTCCCAACCGGTGTTATGCCAGAAGTCATATCTCATTAATACTTTGGCAAAATGTTGTGCGAGGCTCAACAGTTCGAGTTGAGTGACTACATAACTTAGTTCAGAACGCTGATAAATGATTTTCTGGAAAGCTGCAAACAGCTTGG
>JACVRP010000533.1 GCA_014534385.1 Cyanobacteria bacterium Co-bin13 | reverse complement strand
TGATGCAGACCCACGTTTCCTACGTGCTGCTGACTGGGGAATATGCTTACAAGGTCAAAAAGCCGGTTGATTTTGGCTTCTTGAACTACGCCACGCTGGAAAAGCGCCGCCACTTTTGCGAGGAGGAGCTGCGGCTCAACCAGCGGGGAGCGGCTTCTCTCTATCTAGAGGTGGTGCCAATTGTAGAGGCAGGCGCAGGATTTGCCCTCAGCACAACGGGCACGCCAATTGAGTACGCCGTTAAGATGCGGCAGTTTCCGCAGGATACGCTGCTGAGTACTTTTTTTGAGCAGGGCAGGCTGACAGAAGACCTGCTGAGGAATTTAGCAGAAGCGATCGCAACTTTCCACCAGCAGGCCGAAACCAGCGACTACATCCGTGGCTTTGGCGAAATTCCCCAGGTGCGGCAGTCGATTGATGAGAACTACGACCAGACGGTGGGCTACATTGGCGGTCCCCAAACCCAGGAGCAGTTCGACCAGACCAAAGCGTTTACCGATCGCTTTTTTGCGGAGCAGCAAGACCTGTTTCAGCGGCGCATGCAGCAAAACAAGATTCGGGCCTGCCACGGCGATCTGCACCTAAACAACATCTGCTACTGGCACGACGAGCTGCTGCTGTTTGACTGCATTGAGTTTAATGAGCCGTTTCGCTTTGTCGATGTCATGTTTGACATTGCCTACATTGTGATGGACTTAGAGGTGCAGGGGCGAGGGGATCTGAGTGCGGCATTTCTAAGCCACTACGTAGAGCAGACGGGGGACTGGGAGGGGCTGCAGGTGCTGCCGCTGTATGTGAGCCGCCAGTCCTATGTGCGGGCCAAGGTGACTTCCTTTCTGCTAAACGACCCATCGGTGCCGCAGGAAACCAAGCAACAGGCTGAGGCCACGGCGGCCAAATACTATCGGCTGGCCTGGTCCTACGTTCAGCCCAAGGCGGGCCAGCTGTTTCTCATGGCCGGTCTATCGGGGTCGGGCAAATCGACTACAGCGCGGGAGATAACCCGGCAGGCGGGTGCCATTCAGGTACGCTCAGATGCCGTGCGGAAGCACTTGGCCGGAGTCCCGCTAAAGGAACGAGGAGCGGCCAGCCTATACACCCCAGAGATGAGCCAAAAAACCTACCAGCGGCTGCTAGATATTGGGTTGATGCTGGCGCACAACGGTTATTCAGCCGTGCTAGATGCCAAGTATGACCGCCAGGCCATGCGTCAGGCTGTCATCGATCAGGCCCAGGCAGTGCCGCTAAAGATTGTTTACTGCGAGGCTCCGCTGGAGGTGCTAAAAGCGCGGTTGCAGGGTCGGCAGGGAGACATTGCCGATGCCACGGTGGCGGTGCTGGAGAACCAGTCAATGGAGCCGTTCACGCCAGAGGAACAGCGGTATGCTACAACGGTGGATACGGCTGGCAATCTCTCGGAACAGGTGGCTAGCTTAGTAGAGAGCAGCCCATGATCTGCCTTTAGGAAAGGAGTCAGGATGACTGTGCTGTTCGTTTTTTACCCTCACTAGGGATGCACCGTGATTGACAAGATTGTTCCTACGGCTCTGAGACTCTGGCTGACGTTTTTGCTGCTGCTGCTGCTGCTGGGCTACTCAATTTTGAGCAGCATTTTGTTTGGCGCGATCGCAGGGTTGGCCGGAGGGATTGTCAGTGCCTGGTGGCGAACCCTAGGCGGCGAACCCACAGCCCCTGTCCTGCCCGAGCCGATTCGGCGCTTTGGCCGCCAAATTCGTGAAAACCAGCCCCGCCTGCCGCTGATTCGATCGCTGGCGCGTCAGGAGCGGCGGATTACTCGACCTAAGCGGTAGCGGGGTGGTTGGGTGTTAGGCAATTGTTTTGCGGCGCAGGCTGAGCAGGCTGAGGCCGGTGAGGGCGAGGGCTGCGATCGCACCTGGCTCTGGCACTTTAACTGAGGGCGCAAACAGCAGGCCGATTGGGCGCTTAAGGTTGCCGTTGTTGCTGACAAACGAAGAGCGCTCTCCTGTAGTGCCATCAAACCTGAGAATCGAGCCGATATTGTCTGCTGTGAAGTCAAATCCGACGGTAAATAGGTCGCCCTCTGGGCTAAAGGCAAGGCTACCGATGAAGTTGTTGCTGGGCACGGTACCGGTGTAGTTGGTGGGCAGCACCTCTGCCAGTGCGCCCGTTTCAAAGTCGTAGCGAAGCAGGTCGTTAGCAAAGTCGCTGACGTAGAGGTCGCCATCCTGTGGCCCAATGGCCAGCCCTAGGAAGCTAACGAAGCCAAATCCTTCGGGGGAAGGGGTGGGCCGGTCGGCAAAAATCGAGCGTTCGCCAGTGGCAATGTCGTACTGCAAGATCAGGCTGGAAAAGCCGTCAGAGAAGTCAGGGGTTCCGTCTTTAGCGATGCTGCCCTGGGTGGTGACATAGAGCTTGCCGTCGGGGCCGAAGAGCAGTCCGTTGGGTCCATTGAGCCCATCGGGAGTAACCCCATCACCGGCGGCAAAAACGTCTAGAAAAGCGCCGGTCGTGCCGTCGTAGCGCAGGATTTGATCTGATAAAAAGCTGCTGACGTAGAGATTTTGGTCAGGGCCAAAGGCCAGCCCGTAGGGTCGAAATAGCCCGCCTCCCACTGCAAACT
>JACVRP010000449.1 GCA_014534385.1 Cyanobacteria bacterium Co-bin13 | reverse complement strand
CAGGGTGGCGATGATAAGGCTGTCTTGCCATTCGGGGATGGCGGTGCCGGTGTAGATTACGGAGCCACCAGGGGGCAGGGCCTGCTGCCAGACAATTGAGGAGGTAACGAGGGCCGGTTCTGATTCGCAGCGGTAGGTGGTGGGCCAGCCCAGATTGTCGCCAGCGCGGGCGACGGCGGCTTTGTCGTGGCCGCTGCGGCCGAGTTCGCCGCTGGGGCCGTGGTCGGTCACCCACAGGGTAGAGGC
Organism: Cyanobacteria bacterium Co-bin13; assembly: GCA_014534385.1. GTDB lineage: Bacteria > Cyanobacteriota > Cyanobacteriia > Phormidesmidales > Phormidesmidaceae > JACVSF01. Next base: position 3,008 of record JACVRP010000449.1, on the reverse strand, counting down.
ATCGATCCATTCAAAGCCCTGGGTTTTGCGAATGCCGGAGATGAAGACGGGGTTGCCGGGGAAGGGGTTGTCTTCGGGCACTTCGCCTTCGGGGGTGACGCGCAGAATTTTACCGGCCAGGCTGTTGATATCTTGGGAAATGTCAGGGTCGCGGGCATCGCCGGTGCCGATGTAGAGCATGCCGTCGGGGCCAAAGCGGATGCGCCCACCGTTGTGAAACTGGGCGACGGGAATGCCATCGAGGATGGTGCGATCGCGAGTAGCGCTCAGCCCATCTTCTGAGAGCTGCCAGCGCTCGACCAGGTTGGTGCGAGAGCCGTCGCGGTTGGCTGTGTAGTAGACGTAAAACCAGCGGTTGCTGGCAAAGTCAGGGTGAACGGCAATGCCCAATAGGCCGCCTTCACCCACGTCGGTCGCCTCAATGGTGGCAACTGGGTTGGGCTGCAGCTGGCCCTGGCGCACCAGGCGCACGCGCCCGGCCCGCTCCGTCACCAGCATGTCGCCGTTGGGCAGAAAATCAATTCCCCAGGGCACCTCAAGCCCCGAAGCCACTTCTTCAACTCGAACGTTGACCTGCCCCGCCGGGCCAAAGCCCTGCTCGACCAGCTCACAGGTGGCGGTGGTGGCAGCGACCTGCTGGGCCTGCTCTGGGGCGGCGGCTTGAGGTTCGGGGGTTTGTTCGGGTTGGGTGGGGGCGGGCGGAGAGGGCTGGCAGGCGGTGAGTGCGATCGCACCTGCAACCAGTCCCCTAAACAGCAGCGCCGTTCTTAGCTTCAGTCGGCTATTTTGAGTCGAAATCCGGTCCATAGGACTAAACCTTTTACTTGACAGTGCAGAGCCGTTAGCCACTCGGCCACCTCATGATTACTATTGTGCAGCAGGTATAGGGTTGAGTGTCTGGCACCAAGGCGATAGTCCCAGTCGGCAGGGCCAGAGTAAAGAGGGCGACCCGACGACGAGCGCACATAGTCCGTTAGGGGGCGGCAGCTACCTCCGGCGTCACCGAGGGCGGCAGCGCCAGCGGGTCATCGTCCAGCGCCAGCAGGAAGTTGACCAGGTCAGTCTGATCTTGCGGGTCAAACCCAGCCCGCTTGTCTACCCAATACTCATGGCCCTGGCCGCTGACGTTGGCCCGCTGCAGGTCGGAGTTGGCTTGGTTGGCCTCCACCATTGGCTGCCGCAGGGTGCGGTCTACCAGCATTCGCAGGCTGGCCCCCGGATCAGGCTTAATGTGGCGCATGAAGGTGCCCACCATGCCGATTTGTTCAGGATCGGCCACGCTGTACCAGCCGTCTTCCTCTTGCTTGAGGGCCGTCGCGCTCGCTGCCACGCCGCCATCGTGCAGGTAAGGCGCATGCAGGTACACCCCAATCAGCTTCATCACTTTGTAGCCCCCTGCCGGATCGCTCTGGGCATAGGCCAGCTTGATGTCCTCCTCGGGAGAAATATCGGTGGGAACAGGCAGCACCACGGGGTCTGCCGAGAGCGGCACAGGCTCGTTGGGGGCATAAGTATCGGGCGGCACAAACGCCTCAGCAAAGTCTTTGGAGGCAGGAGCCCGTACTGGCTGGGTTTTTACCTCGCGCTGAGCAATCACCCGGTGGTTGGTGAAGTAGCGACCGCTGTGGCAGGTCGCGCAGTTGGCGTTTTCAAAGATCTTCGCCCCTCGCTGAACTGACGCTACATCGGTAACGGCTTCATTCGGTGGGGGAGCCAGCGTGTTTTGCCAGGCCGACATGCCATTGAGCTGCTCTGCCACCAAGTGCCCGGGCGTAGCTGCCATCAGACCGTTCTGCATAAACAGCGTGCCCTTGGGATACTCTGGCATCTTGATCGTCCAGTTAATGCCGGGAGAACCGGGCGTGGGGTCAACGGATTCAAAAAACTCCGAAGGCTTGGCCCCTTCCGGCAGGCGGAAATGGTCGGTGGGCGCGTTTTGCAGCATGGTGCCTAGGTAAGTCTCTTTGGCAATGCCCAACACCTCAGGAGCCGCATCAGCTGTGGTGGTCGGGTCGGCATTGAGGCCAAAGACAGCGTTGTTGAGGGTCGTCAGACCGTGAAACCAGCCGATAGAAGCCACCCCGCTCCAGGCGTAGGGAAATGCTTCATGGGTGTAGGAGGAAGGCACTTGGGCCGAGTTGTTTTTCAGGTCGCCGTTGGAGACAAAGTTCCCCGGCGGCCACGACAGCAGCGCTCCATCTACTGCCTTTTCCACCTGTTCGGCATCGGGCAGGTTCGCAATTTCTCCCTCATCGTTGATGTAAGCGTAATTTCCCGGTGGAATGTCAGTCGGGTTTACGTCTGTCTGCCGAAACAGCGCTGCCGAATTGGGAGCCAGAGCCAGCAGCAGCCCCAAGTTGACGTCAGTGTTGGTCGCGCCTTCGATAATCTTCCCGGTGTCGGGGTTCACTGTGGCGTGGCAGAGGGCACAGGTTACCCCCGCCAGGGGCCGAGCGTTTTTTACATGGGTCACCAGCCCCAGGGGAAAAGGAGACCCCGAGGGCACATCTAACCCCGTATTGAGCACGGTGCCTGCGGGGAAAGTGCGATCGCCCAACGTCACCGCCTCATCTAGCGTCACCTGCAGATTTGTGGTGGGTTGGCCCTTCAGCGCCAAAATCGCCTTGGTTAGCTTGGGCAGCCCCAGAGGACCATCCAAAATGCCAATCACATCAGTAAAGAGCACTTCATTGCCAAAAGTCTCAAGATAAAAGGATTTTCGCCCCAAGGTCAGCAAATCCTCCGTAATCTCGACCGCGCCATTCTCCGGCGACAGTTGCTGTCGCCCCTCCTCGGTCTGCAGTAGCTCGGCCGCCTCAACCTGGCTCACCGTATGACCCAGCACATCGTAGGAGCCAATGCCCCGGGGCGGCGGCTGCGTCATCGGCGTGTAAGTCGAAGCCAGATCTGGTGGCCCAGTCGGCAGCGTCAACTCTAGGCGGTAGCCAAGGAAGCCCACTAGGAGCAGCAGGGGGATAAGAAGGATGAGGAGCCGTCGCATGGTTTTT
>JACVRP010000493.1 GCA_014534385.1 Cyanobacteria bacterium Co-bin13 | reverse complement strand
CTGCCGGAAATCGGTGTTGGGATCAAACACACCTGCTTCGGACATGGTGCTGAAGAACGATTCCCAGCGGGCGTCGGTCATAGCCCCAATGCCGTCTTGCTCGGCTTCGCCAGAGAGGACGATGCCGTACTCCTGCATCTTTTCAATACCGTAGGCGATTTGCTCGTCGGTCATTTCGGGGTTGGCTTGCTTGATCAGCTCGTTGCCGGGGGCGGGGTCTTCGAAGTAGCTGTACCAGCCTTTGATTGAGGCATCGACGAAGCGCTGTACCAGATCGGGGTCTTGCTCGATCAGCTCGTTGCGGGTTTCGATGGTGCAGGCGTAGGGGTCGTAGCCGTAGTCGGCCAGCAAAAAGACAACGGGCTCAAAGCCGCCTTCTTTTTGAATGGCGAGGGGCTCAGAACTAAGGTAGCCCTGCTGGGCGGAAGACTTTTCGGCTAAGAAGGGGCCGGGGTTGAAGTTGTAGGGCCGCTTCATGTCGTCAGTGAAGCCATACTTGGCCGCCAGGAAGGGCCAGTAGGTAACGTTGGCGGCTGAGGAAATGAAGATTGGCTTGCCTTGCAGGTCGGCCAGGTCCTGGGATCCCTGGTCGGGGTGGGCTGCGAGAATTTGGGGATCTTTTTGGAAGATGGCGGCGACGGTACGCTTGGGGATGCCTTCTTCAACGGCTTTGACGGCATCGGCGGTGTAGCCCATGAAGAAGTCTACTGCGCCGCCCATTAGCAGCTGGGTGCCGTTGACCTGGGGGCCGCCCATTTGAATGGTGACGTCGAGGCCGTAGTCGTTGTAAATGCCGGTGGCAACGGCCTGGTAAAAGCCGCCATGCTCGGCCTGCGCGTACCAGTTGGTGCCAAAGGTGACGGTCTGTAGCGGCTGGTCGGCGGCTGTGTTATTGGTTGCAGCCGTATCTTGTCCAGGCTGCGACCTGCCACCACAGGCGGCTAAAACGCCCGTTCCCAAGGCCAGTGACCCATATTGGATAAACCGACGGCGGTTGAAGCTAGGAACCTGTGATTTCATGCTCAGTGGTAACTCCCTCAATGCAGCGTAGTGTTTTTTGACTGAATGACCCACTCGATGACCTCGTGGCCTAAGTGGACTCCGTCTAGCCGATCGATTTCTCGGATACCGGTCGGGCTAGTGACGTTGACTTCAGTCAGATAGCCCCCAATCACATCGATTCCTACCAAAAATAGGCCATCTCGACGGAGTGTGGGGGCTAATTGACTACAGATTTCCCGGTCTCGCTCGGTAATGTCTACCTGGGCGACTCGCCCCCCGACGGCCATGTTGCCCCGAAATTCGCTGCCGCTGGGGATACGGTTGACGGCTCCGATCGGTTCGCCATTGAGTAGAATAATGCGCTTGTCGCCCTCTTTAGCGGCGGGCAGATAGGTCTGCACCATGATCGGCGTTTTGCCCTGCTGGGTGCTGATCTCGATCATGGAGTTGAAGTTGCGATCGCTACCCTCTAAAAACAAAATACCTTCCCCGGCTTTGCCGCCCAGGGGCTTGAGCACCGCTGCTCCCCACCGTTCTACCACGTCTCGAATCACCTGCTTGTCCTGACTGACAATGGTTTCGGGAATCGCTTCGGTAAACTGCAGGGCATACATTTTCTCATTGGCGGTGCGCAGACCGCTGGGTGAGTTAACTACCCGCGTTTTGGCTGGATCAATGTAGTCGAGAATATAGGTAGCGTAGAGGTAGGGCACCGTGACGGGAGGATCGGTCCGCATAAAGACTGCATCCATGTCCTCCAAGGGGCGATGCACCGCTTCTCCGACCTCAAACCACTGCAGCTGCGCGACCCAGCGGCCTTCTACCAGCTCGACGGGTTTGAGCTGCACGGGCTGGAGAAGTGCGATCGCTTTTCCTTGTATCACGCTGAGCAGCGATGCCTGGGTAATCCAGACCTCATGCCCCATTTGCTGGGCTGCTTCCATCAGGGCAACACTGGTATCGTGCCCCGGATCCAACCGCTCGATTGGGTCAATAATAAAGGCAAATTTCACGGGGTATGTTCGGCTAGAGAGTCTCCTGTTTTAATCTACGTCATGAGAGGGTTGAGCGTACCGAGTAAGCTTCTCCATATCTGCTCGATTGTTTGATTCCCTTAAGGAAGGAAGATAGCCGATACGGCTACTTGAGCCGAAGCTGTTGCTCTTGAGAGCGGTTAATTAGCAGAATGAATTGGGTGTCTATGGATCTGCCCCAGGTATCTAGTCCGATCACAGTCGTGATCTCAGAGATTGTGAAGCCCGGCCGAATTCAGGAATACGAGGCCTGGACGACGGGCATCAATCAAGACGCCAAACAGTTTGAGGGCTTCTTGGGAATAGAGATTATTCGACCCCGCGACCACGACTATCCCGAATACGTGGTGATCGTGAAGTTCGATACCTACGCTCATCTGAGGGATTGGCTCACCTCCCCCACCTACCAAGCCTGGATGGATAAATCCTATGGGCTGCTTGCCGCCAGAAGTCACCAGCAGCTGCCCGCTGGCCTGGAGTTATGGTTTACGCTGCCTAGGGCACAGGCTAGAAAGGTCGAACAGCCGCCTTACTACAAAAAGGTGGCGCTGGGCGTGCTGGCAGTGTATCCGCTCATTCTGCTGTCGGATGCGCTGCTGGGGTCACTGCTAGCCGGGGTGCCGCCCTTACTAGCGCTGTTGATTTCGGTCGTGTTTGTGTCGGCGCTGCTGACTTACCCGGTCATGCCGTGGCTAACCAAAAGCCTGGCCTTTTGGCTATACCCCAACCCGTCATAGCTAGAGCCTCAGTCGCGGGCAGCCAGCTGCTGCTCCAGCGCCGCCACTCTCGCCTGTAGGGCAGCCACTTCCGCCTCAGAGTAGCGGATAGGAATGTGCTGCGGACAGTTCCAGTTCCAGGCTTCTACGGTAAATAGAATCGCTCTCTCCACG
>JACVRP010000402.1 GCA_014534385.1 Cyanobacteria bacterium Co-bin13 | reverse complement strand
GTTTATGAGTCAGCCCCGGCGAGTTTGGTCTCGCGATCAAATTATTGATCAGGTCTGGGGGCATGACTTTATGGGCGATAACAAGACGGTGGATGTGCACATCCGCTGGATTCGCGAAAAGCTGGAGATTGACCCCAGTAATCCGCAGTACCTCAAAACCGTGCGGGGGTTTGGGTATCGCCTAGGCTAAGCTGCATCTACCGCCAAATCCATCGGGGGTATTCGAGAGCAGGGCGCAAGGAATTGCTGCCCTGCTCTTTTTGGCTACTTAGACAACAACCTGGTAGGTTAAGAAGGCTTTTTTCTGCATGACCCCTGCATGACTGCCTATCCTACGCGCCCGGTTGTTGTTGCCGACTCTGGTCTAGTGGTGTGTCCCCATCATCTGGCTTCTCAAGCTGGGTTGAGTATTCTCCAGCAGGGCGGCAATGCGATTGATGCTGCGATCGCAACCAATGCTGCCCTGGGAGTTGTCTATCCCCACATGACAGGGCTGGGGGGCGATGCCTTCTGGCTGGTCTACCACGGGGCCAGCGGGCAGATCTACGGGCTAAATGGTTCTGGCCGCACCGCTCAAGCGGCTAGCCGAGAGCGTTATCTTGAGGCTGGGCTAGAGAGCGTTCCTCGGCGAGGGCCGCTGGCGGCTGTGACGGTACCGGGGGCGGTCGATTCCTGGTGGCAGGCCCATCAGCGGTGGGGCCAGCTGCCCTGGGCTCAGGTTCTGCAGCCGGCCATTGATCTGGCTCAGCAGGGCTATCCGGCATCGGCCTCCCAGTGCCGCTGGACCAAGTTCAGTGCGGCAAAGTTGGCCCGCTACTCTGGCCCATCCAATCCCTTTTTGCCAGCGGGAGAAGTGCCTAGGCCGGGGCAGCTACTGACCAATCTAGATCTGGCAGCAACGCTGCAGCGGCTGGCCAACGGGGGACGCGACGAGTTTTATCAGGGTGCGATCGCAGCTCAGATCACCACCCACCTCCAGCACCTTGGCGGCCTGCTAACGCTAGCCGACTTTGCCCAGCACACCTCCGACTGGGTTACCCCCCTCACCACCACCTACCGGGGCTACACTGTTTGTCAGCTGCCGCCCAACTCCCAGGGCTTTAGCCTGCTGCAAATTCTCAACCTGATTGAGCCCTTTGACCTGCCGCGCCTCGGCCACGACAGCGCCGACTACCCCCACCTGCTGGTAGAGGCTACCAAGCTGGCCTTTGCCGATCGCGATCGGTGGCTGGGCGATCCGGCCTTTGTCGAAATTCCGGTGGCTCAGCTGATTTCAAAGGACTATTGCGATCGTCGTCGAGCCCGGATCAGCCTCACCCAGGCCCAGCCATATCTGCCGGGCAGCGGCGGTGGCGACACAGTTTATTCAGCCTTTGTAGACAATCAGGGCAACGCCGTTTCCTTGATCCAAAGCCTATACTTTGATTTTGGCTCTGCAGTCGTCCCGCCTGGTACCGGCATCGTCCTGCAAAACCGGGCTCACTGCTTTCGCTTGGAGGCTAATCATCCCAACAGCTTGGCTCCCGGCAAGCGCAGCTTCCATACCCTAATGCCAGGGCTGGTCCTACAGCCCGATGGTAAACCTTACCTGGTGATCGGCACGATGGGCGGCGAGGGCCAGCCCCAAACCCAGGCTGCACTGCTGACTCGCGTTCTAGACTTTGGCTTTGACCCTCAAAGCGCCATTGACCTCCCCCGCTGGGTGTGGGGCCGCACCTGGGGGGATGCCAGCCTTCAGCTCAACCTGGAGGGCAGGGTTCCTGCAGAAGTGGTCAAAGAACTCAGCTGCCGGGGGCACCACGTCAATCAAACTACTGACTGGACTGACCAGATGGGACATGCCCATCTCATCCTAATTGACCCTCAATCTGGTAGGTTTTACGGTGGCTGTGACCCCCGCAGCGATGGCATAGCCGTGGGCTACTAAGAGAACAAAAACCGCTTATATCAACCCTTAGAAGGATGACCAAAACGGCGAGGGTATTGCGAAGGATCTTCTCTTCAAAGTTCAATTTTTCTTGATTCTTTAAAGAAAAAGACAAATTTATAAAACTTCAATAAAGCAACCAATTTTTCCCTGATTTTGCCCTTGTGAAGGAACTAATCTGCATGACAGTGAACCGCTAGCAGCCGCCTAACCAAACGTCGTTTATTTTGAGAGACGCATGAAGATTACAGTCCCAGGCCTTTCCCCCTATTTATTGAAGCAGTAGCCTTGCCCCAAATAAGGGAAAACGCAGGTCATGTCCACTGCCTGAGCTGGCTGAGGGAAATTTGCTCAAAACTTAGTCACAAGCGTCTTTTTCATACCGTAGTTTTTCCAGCTTCATTGAAGCAGCTTATACCAATTCTTTAAGGGTTAACAGCGAGCGTTCTTTGCGTGGGGCGAGACATAGAAGTCTGCACCCAAACAATACCTGTGACCCTAATTGGGAGAACAGATGTTGTCCCTTCAGACATAGGGCCTGTTTTGAGGTTTTCCTATGGCTCAATGTAGACACGTTTTAGGGAACCAAACAGATCTGAAGAAGGTCAACCTCTAACAGCATTAAGCGTCTAATTTACCAGGTAAATTCACAGAAACTGAGACCGAAACTGCTGATAGTTTTCCTTCAGGCTTGAGGTAAATCATGGCTCAAATGTCAAACGATCAACCCTTGATCTCTATCGTCGTTCCCGTTCACAACGGGGGTGACTTGTTCCATCAGTGCCTGATTCATCTGAAGCAATACGTACCTGCTTATACCGAAGTGATTGTGGTTGCAGATGGTGAATCCGACGGCAGCTGGAAACTGGTCGAGCCCCTTGGCTTTAGGCTGATTAAACTGCCCCAGTCTGGCGGTCCGGCTAAGGCAAGAAATGCGGGGGCTAGAGTCGCCCGAGGCGACATTCTCTTTTTTGTCGATGCCGATGTGCTGATTCATGCAGAAACAGTCGATAGGGTCTTGAGGGCTTTTCAGCGCCACCCTGAGATTTCTGCCCTAATTGGTTCCTATGACGATGCGCCAGGAGCCCCCAACTTTCTCTCCCAGTACAAGAACCTGTTTCACCACTACACTCACCAGCAGGGTAAAGAAGACGCCTCCACCTTTTGGGGGGCCTGCGGAGCCGTTCGGCGCGATGTATTCCTGGCTGTTGGTGGGTTTGACGAGCGCTACCGCAAGCCCTGCATCGAGGACATCGAGTTGGGATATCGCCTGAAGCAGGCTGGATACCCGATTCGGCTCTGCAAAGATGTGCAGGTGAAGCATTTGAAGGAATGGACAACGCTTTCACTGCTTAGAGCCGAAGTCTTTTATCGGGCTTTGCCCTGGACAGCGCTGCTGCTTAGAATTCGGCAGGCCAGTGCGCAGGACTACCGAAACTTTACCAGCGACTTAAACCTGAAGCTGTCTAGTCGCCTGAGCGTTGTTTTGATCTTTGCTGCCGTCCTGATGTTGTTTAGCACGCTGTGGTTCCCTGTGCTTTGGCTGCCAGTCAGCGTTTTAAGCACTGTTTTGCTGGCAATCAATCTTCCCGTATATCAGTTTTTCTATCACAAGCGGGGCTTGTTTTTTGCCCTCAAGGTGATTCCTTGGCACCTGCTATATTACTTCTACAGTGGCTTGGCGTTTGCCATTAGCCTGGGTCGCCATCATCTAAAAGCCTATGAATTTGCACGCATGAAGGTAAGGACTATCGATTAATTCCTGCCTGCTTCTTAAATGGCTTGGCCCGTAGGCCGCAC
>JACVRP010000327.1 GCA_014534385.1 Cyanobacteria bacterium Co-bin13 | reverse complement strand
GCCCAGTCCCAGCCCCCTCTGATGACGGCTGAGCCGGTCACGGTTCCCGAAACGCCTTCCTGGCCAACGACAACGCTGGGAAATGCTCCGCCCCAGGGAACTCAGCCGCAGACCGTTACTCAAACCCAGCGATCGCTGCCGTGGCGGTGGATCTGGTCAGGTGTGGCGGCCCTGGGCCTGCTGGTTGGGGTGCCTGCTGTGTGGTCGGGCGTAGTGCGGCGCGATGCCTCCCCGATAGCCTCTGAGCCGACCCCAGTGCAAACGGTGTCGTTAGTGCGGGCATTAGAGGGACACACCAGACCCATTCGAACTATGCTGCTGGTAAACGGTGACACCCTAATCAGCGGCAGCGAAGACAAAACCATTCGCATTTGGAACCTGCAGCAGGGGACGACAGAGCAAACGCTAGAAGGGCATACGAGCGTTGTGCTGGCCCTGGCGCTGAGTACCGATCAGCAAACCCTATACAGTGCTGGATCTGATCAGTCTATTATTTTCTGGGACATTGCTTCGGGCCAGCCCCAGAAAACTCTGCGACCGGCCCACGAAAGCCCAATCAATACCTTGGCGCTCAGCCCCGATGGCAAAGTCCTAGCCAGCGGCAGTGCCGATGGCGTCGTAAAGCTTTGGAATGCTGAGACTGGAGAGCTGATAGAGCAGCTGAGGCAGGAGGGCCCGCTGGTCAATACGCTTCTGTTTAACCGCAATGGGGAGTCTTTAATTGCAGGCGGTGCTGCCCTTGATGTCTGGAACTTAAAGACCCAGGAGGAGATGAGCTTTGAGACAAATCAGGATCTGATCAACCGGCTCGCCATTAGCCCCGATAATCAGACTGTGATCAGCGCCGATGTTGATAAAACCGTGCGCTTCTGGGATCTCGCCACTGGAGAACTGATCGGCACCGCAACAGAACACAGTCGTTCGGTTAACGATGTGGTGGTTGGCTCCAACAGTCTGACGTTTGTCACAGCCAGCGCCGATGGCACCCTGGCAGTCTGGGATATGGATTCAAAACAACCGATAGAGCGGCTACAGGGGTTTGATTCTGACGTTTACCGCTACATCGAAGGTCCCTCAGGGCAGATAGTCACCACTGGCGGCACCGACAACACCATTAAGGTCTGGCAACCTGCCCCGTAAAGCTGCTACCCCGCGTCCCCTAGCCGCCAACTGGTCTAGCCATCCCCTTAAAGATGGCAGCACTGCGGGCGGAAAGAATTCGCTCTACTGACTCAGCGCGCGGAGGAAGCTTTGCAGCTCTGCCAAAAATCCGCCTTTGCGCCGCTTGGTGGGCGCTGCCTCATCGTCTTCAGTGGGCGCTGCTTCTCCAAACAAGATGCGGTCTAGGTCTTCACCAGAGGGCTTCTGGGGCGTTTCAGCGGCCAACTCATACTGGCCGTCTGCAGTTTCCCGCCAGATCTGCCAGAGACCGGGGTAGATCCGCTGCAAAACGGCTCCCTCTAAAGGCCGCAGGTAATAAACCGGTTCTAGGGTGCTTAAAAAGCGCTCTCTCAGCTGTCGTCCGGCATAGCCAATGCCAATAATTGCGACATCTTCTAGGCGGGGGTTGAGCATGATGACGGGGCGTTCGCCTGCCTGAACGCACATTTCTTCTACGGCATTGACCTCCACCGCAGAGGGGTCAACGAACAAAAATATGTCGTCTTCTGGCTCGATCTGACCTTTAAGCTCGCCGATGGCCCGCACGCTAAACTCTGGATTGCCCCAGTCGCGGCGGGCTAGGGCGGCGGCCCCGGCATCGGGAAAGTAAACCTTGAAGGCCAGCCCCATCTCCTGCAGCACTGGAATAAAGGCCTCAGCTACCGGCATGGCCTTAAGCTCTGGGTAAACCAGCTCTACCAGCAGACGCGGCACGCCATCTTGAATGGCAATACGGGTCGCTGCCTTGGCCTGAGCGATCGCATCTTCTAAACTAGTTGGCAGTTCGGTCATACCCTAGCTATCCCACCTGCGAAACGGTCAATTGGTTCAGCGACCGAGCCAGCACCTGCCGCAGCACCATAGCCGTCCAGTCGATATCGGCTTCTGTGGTGTGCCGTCCCAGGGTGAGGCGAATGCCACATTTGGCCTCGCGATCGCTATAGCCCATCGCTTTGAGGATGGGGCTAGGGGTTAGCTTACCACTGTGGCAGGCCGATCCGGCGCTGATTCCAATCCCGGCCAGATTCATCTGCCGCACCAGGGTTTTGCCGCTGACCTGCTCTCCATCGGCGGCCCGAATGCAAAAGCTGACATGGTGAGGTAGCCGCTGACGGCGATCGCCCGTGATTGTCAGTTCGGCAACATCCGCTAGCTGGTCAAAGAGGCGGTCCCGCAGGTGAATTAGCCGCAGCGTTTCGGTCGGCAGCTCCTGGGCAGCCAGCTCGGCGGCGATGCCAAATCCGGCAATATTGGCCACGGCCTGGGTGCCTGAGCGCAGCCTAAATTCCTGACCGCCGCCGCCCATCAGCGGCAACAGCTCCACTCCAGGTCGAACGTAGAGAGCGCCCGCTCCTTGCGGTCCATAGAGCTTGTGGCTGGAGAGAGACAGCAAATCAACGGGCAGCGTTTGCACATCCAGCGGGAGCCGACCGACTACCTGCACGGCATCGGTATGAAACAGGGCTCCGTGGTCGCGGGCAATCTGGCCTAGCTCCTCAATTGGCTGCAGGGTGCCAACTTCGCTCTGGCCGTAGATGCAGGAAACCAGCACGGTATTGTCCCGCAGGGCCGAGCGTAGGGCTAGGGGATGAACTCGTCCGGTCGCGTCTACCGGCAGCCGGGTTACCTGCCAACCCTCCTGCTCCAGCCGCTGGGCCGGTTGCTCAATCGCCGAATGCTCAATGCTAGAGATAATCAGGTGCTGGGGCTGGGAGTAGCGCCGGGCTACTCCCCAGATGGCTAGATTGTCGGCCTCGGTGCCCCCGGCTGTAAAAACAATAGAGTCCATTGGGCCATGCAGCAGGTCAGCTACCTGCAGGCGGGCTTGTTCTAGCGCAGTGGCTGAGCGATTGCCCCATTGGTGCAGGCTAGAGGGGTTGCCCCACTGCTCAGTCATCACCGCCTGCATGGTTGCGATCGCTTCCGGGCGCGGCGGCGTTGTAGCGCTGTAGTCCAGGTAAATTTGCATAGTTCCCAATGCCGGACAGAGTAAGAGGCCAATAATTGCCCAGAAACGATCCTAACAGGGAGTTCTGAGCTTAGGCTGAATGGGTTTGTCCGGACAGCCTGCAAGTGACCCTAGTTAGCCTTCTAGCCTTTAATCCTCTGAGCTGTCGCCTTCATGGGGGCGCTCTACCGCAGGTGGATAGACCTCGGCTTCCTCTGCGCGGTGAGCGGCATTGTTCATCATCACCTCGGGCAGTTCCTCCTGAGGCGCAGTTGACGGATCAGAGGCTTCCCCCACAATTCCAGCTGCATTGACGTTGGGCTTATCTGACGATCCTTTATGGCTTGCTTTTCCACCTGGCATGGTGAATCCTCCAGTGTGCGGTTGCTTAGGGTTGATCCCAGGCTTGCTGAGATATTTCAGCTTAAGCCGCGTCTATAGGCCCTGGATCTGTCGTCGGTAGGAGCGCTGGGTGCCCTAGCGGGGCAAATTAAGGCGCAGCTAGCTGGCTCAACAGGCGAGGTGCGATCGCATCCCACTGCCCCACCCGATCCGCCGCAGTCAACAGGCAAACCGCCTGCCTGCTATCCTCTGTCCTCCGCTCGCTTCCATAAGTTTCATCTCAGAAACGTGATTACCAAAGCGTTTCTTCCCACTCTGGACATTAGGGAGAAATCTTGGCGTAGCTACTCATCCCTACAGGACGAGCTACCCACTCATGGAGGGTGCGATCAATATGCCTAAGCACGTGCAGCACCAAGAGGAGTTACTGCATCAAATCGCAGACTGCTTTGTCGATGGCCTCGATCTGCAAGCCAGCCTGCAGCGAATCACTGAGTATGTAAGAAGCTTCCTGGACATTGACCGGGTGAAAATTTATCAGTTTTCACCCGACGATAGCGGGCAGGTCATTGCCGAAGCTCGCTCGGCTGAGCGGCTGCCCTCTCTGCTGGGGCTGCATTTTCCAGCTAGTGATGTGCCCCCTCAGGCCCGAGCAATTTTTCTAAAGGCCCGGCAGCGGGTAATTGTCGATTTACTGTCAAAAAAAAAGACGCTGATTGCCTCCGGAACCCAAAAAACGCGGATCAATCTAGGCTTGGATGACGTTCGCTATGCGTCGGTCGATCCCTGTCACGTTCAATATTTACTCTCGATGGGAGTGTTGTCGTCTCTCACGGTGCCCATCATTCATCAGGGCAGTCTGTGGGGGCTTTGTGTGGCTCATCACAGCGATCCCCATCACTTCTCAGAGCAAGAGCTGCAGACGGTGCAGCTGTGGGTTGATCAAGTCTCGGTGGCGATCTCCCAGCACAATCTAGTGCAGCAGGTACAGCAGCAGGCGCAGCAGGAAACACTGCTGCAGACCCTGACTAATCTAATGGGGCATCAGGTGCCAGAGGCCGATAACTGGGTTCTGATTCTGCAGAATTTGGCAGAAGCCTTTGCCGCCCAGGGCTGTCGGCTGCATCTGCTGCCCAACGTCTTAGAGGATGGGGCAACCACGTTTACCTATGGGGTGCAGCCCGCCGTTGAAGATCTCGAGGAGAGCAGTTTGTGGCCCATTTTCTGTGCTGCCTTAGAGCCCGTTAGAGAGCTCGAAGCCAAGCCCAACCGCTACTCAGCCGAGGTTCAGCCAGATCTTGAAGCGGTGCCAGGCTACCTGCCGCAGCCCCATGTGCTGACTCG
>JACVRP010000318.1 GCA_014534385.1 Cyanobacteria bacterium Co-bin13 | reverse complement strand
TGGCTAGGGTATCCTTCCACTAGCCCGTCGATCTGGTGATGTCAGGTTACGGGTTAGGTGACCTGTTGAAGTTGGCCCTTCAACAGGCACCGCCGAAGTTTTCGAGTTCTGCGGATCGGCTGCCTGGGTAGACAGCTTAATGAACGAGCATAGAATCATCAGCCCGGTACGTCAACCGTACAGATCGGCTGCTCAGAAACCCGGTTTCTCAAAGAAACCGGGTTTCTGGCGGTCTATAGCTTCCCTTCAAATCGCTGATACCAGATCAGGTTGCCTGCCACCGTCAACAGTAAAACGAGGCTGCCACCGACCACAGCCAGATTGGGGTTGTAGCTGCCCTGAGTGAGGTTGTGCATCCACAGGTGGGTCGTGTCGGACGGGAAAAACCGATCAAGCAAGGCGGGGGAAAGATACATCAAGGCCCCGCCAGCCAGCAGCCAGCCCACCATCGACACCAGCAGAAAGATTGTTTTGGCTGTAGTTTGAGTGCCCATTGGCAAATCCCTAAAAACTAGAGTCGAGATTACCACGAGGAAACATGGGGGTGAGATCGCAGCGCAGCCTTTCACTCTTTTCCTTGCTGCTACTGAGGTTCAGTGTCGGGCTTCACCGCTTCTGATGCTCTTTCCTGCCGGATCTCCCTTGCCCCCTCCTGGGGCGCTTGCCCTTGCTGGCGGCTTTCTTCCGGCACTGGTGGCTCCTGCTCCTGCCGAGTTTCGTTGATAGGGGGTGGCGGATCTGGCGGGCTGGGCGGGCTGAGTGGTGGGGGTGGGGCTGGTGGGGCTGGGGCTGGGGCCTGGCTACCGGCTGGAGCCTGGCTGCCTGTTGGAGCCTGACTGCCTGTCTCGGTGGGCGCGGCGGGCACTTCTGCAGCAGCTGGTTCGGTAGGCTCAGCAACCTCTACCGGAATTTCCTCCTCGGGGGCTTCCTCCTCGGGTAACGGGGTAGGCTCTAAGTTGCGTGCTGGTCGGATGGCTTCTGATTCAGGCTCTTCTACAGGGGTAGCGTTGGTATTGGGAGAGGGCGTTGTAAGAGCCTCTGGAGCAGGGGTTGGTGCAGATGGCGTTTGGGTTGGTACTTGGCTGCGCCACCAGGCGTATCCCAGCATAAAGGGAAGAACTATGCTGAGGGCAATAGCTCCGGGTAGCCATCGGCCAAGGCTGGCTCCGCCGCTCGATGGTGAGGGCGATCTGTCTTTTAGGGCGCTGCCAGGGGCTACGCGGGTGGCGGGTGCCGTTGCGGCTCCCCGGCTGGCTTGCCCCCTGGGTCGATACTGGGGTGCCACGACTACGGTAGGAACTTTGCTAACAGGAGCAGAGGCAGCGCCGGGATGCTGCGACGAAGCTGCCAGAAGGGCGAGCCAGTCTCTCACCTGCTGGGGCCGATCCTGAGGCTCCACAGCCATTCCCCGCATGATGGCCGCACTCACACTGCGGCTGACCGTCGGCTGAATTTCGTGGGGGGCCTCTAGAGGCACTCGATCTCGCAAAATAGCGGCAGCCGGCACCTGGCCCGTCAGCAGGGTATATAGGGTGGCGGCCAACCCGTAGATATCGGTAGCCGGGGAGCGCTGAGCCTGCCGCAGATACTGCTCAATCGGCGCATAGCCCTCCGACACGATGTGGGTGTGCGCTTGGGTAACGCCTGGCGTGAATTCTCGGGCAATGCCAAAGTCAATCAGCATGACCTGTTGAGTGTCGGGCTGCAAAATCATGTTCTGCGGCTTGAGATCTCGATGCAGCAAGCCTGCTCGGTGAATGGCCTCAACCGCTTCGCCAACTTGACGAATGTAGTGAAGGGCTGTGGCTTCGGGCAGCGGCCGGCCGGGCTGAACTAGCCTATCCAAGGTTTGACCGGGAATGTAGTCCATCACAATGTGGGGCAGCCCGTCTTCTATAAAGAAGTCAACGACCCGCACGATGTTGGGATGGAAACACTTGGCTAGGCGTCTTGCTTCATCCTGAAACTGCCTCTGATGCTCCTGAAACTGCGGATCTTGCCGTAGCCCATCGTTAATGGTCTTAATGACTACGGATTGCGCCAGTGCCGTGTTTCTAGCTTTGTAAGTGACGCCAAAACCGCCGCGACCAAGTTCTTGGTCAACGATGTATTTTCCCTGCTGCAGAGATCTACCAGTAAGAGGACTCATAGAGCAATAGAGCTAAGTTGATGCTTGATTTCCCCGATCGTCAGGCAGACCAGTCTGTGGCCCTCCAGCGGCGCAACCCGCTTAAGAGTGGTCCTCAACCCCTGGTTCTGACCTGCCCTCTAACACCTTTGCTATTCCAAGCGAGACCACTGTATTCGCTGTAGTTTAGCTTGCTAAAGCAGTGCGATCGCATTTTTAAGTCAACACTATCCACTGCTGGACTATACACTAGCAGCCCAGGATGCTCCTGAGCGAAACCCCGAGCCAGCATCGCCCTGTCAACTCAGAGGGAAAAAACTGATCGAGGATGGCTGGGGAAAGATACATGAGAGCCCTGCCAGCCAGCCGGGACAGGGCTATAAGAGAGGGTTGCCTCAAACTATGCCGAGAGGGTCGGAAGCCCCAACCCTCTCAAAATTAACTCCTTTGAAGGTTTTTGAAGGCTTCAATGCTAACGGATAGCCTGGCGAAAGCCCCCGTTTCGAATGGGAACGTTGGAAGGCTTAGGCTTACAGGCAATGTGGTAGTTCCACCAGTTAGAGGCCACAACCCCTCCCTCCTCAATATTCACGACCTCTAGTCGAACTGCGCTCTTGTGCTCGTTCTGCGGCAGTGGACGATCCGTAAAAACGGGGTCAA
This sequence comes from Cyanobacteria bacterium Co-bin13, assembly GCA_014534385.1. GTDB lineage: Bacteria > Cyanobacteriota > Cyanobacteriia > Phormidesmidales > Phormidesmidaceae > JACVSF01. The sequence goes on along the minus strand of JACVRP010000318.1, from coordinate 2,075 downwards.
TAGCAATGCCGCTGCTGCCGCCACCAGTGCCCTGCTGCAACGCGGGATTAAGCATTTGCGACCCTACCCCGCCTCCTGAAGATCCTGTCCTTTGAATCGGCGGCGGCAGGGGAATCGGCACCTTGTGCGTAACATCTGCCCGATCTTCTCCGACAAAGGTTGAGAAGAGTGTCGAAACGGGGCCATGCGCCCAGCGGAAGCGGTACTCAACCGTGGCTGGGTCAAACCCGTGGGTCTTGAAAATCGTGCCTTTCAAGATGAGTTTAGATGGACAGCTCACTTCTATCTTTCTGCTTTTAGACGCAGCCGCTGTAGCCGGATCTTCAGCCAGCATTAACATTGCTTGCCCCGGAGGCGTTGCGGCCAAACTGATAGGCCGAATCTTGTCGCCCGGCTGCACAACGAGGGCCGACCCCGTGCGATCGCAGTGCTGTTTGCCATCAAAATCCTGGATGCATCCCTGCTTGGTTACGTCTTCAAAAAACTCTTTCGGCAATTTAGGCGGCTTAGGCGGTTTGTCTTCCTTGCGTTTGATCGGCTTGCCGCCGGAGTCGAGCCACTCGAGATCCGAGCCGTCGTAAATATCTGCGACAAATGCGCCCGCCCCTTCTGGCATTTCAAACCCAATTAGATTAGAGGCAGGAGTTTGAAACTCGTACAGCCCACTGCTGGTGCTGCATCCGCCATTAATGGGGCCTAGAGCGGAGATCGGCGCTGGCCCGGTGCCGAACCAGGAGGATGAATACGTCACCCCAGGGCCTTGTACGGGCGCGCCCAAATTCATCCACTGGGCAAAGTGCCAGCCGCCGTCCCAATCCTCGTTGGGCTTGCCAAGACGAAAGCCACAAGCTTCTGCCGGAATGTCAAGCTCACTGCCAAAATAGTTGCCGCGCAGCTCCAGCCCGGCAGAGGAACCGAGATCCTCAAGATGGCCGCGATCCCAGTACATCACAATTTGCCCTGCCTGGGCCGAGGGAGCCAGGGCTGTCATTGACGCGATCGCAACGATCGCAACAGCAGCAGCCCGCCAGCCCCAGCGCCAAAATGCAGCTTGTCTCAGATGGTGCCAATAGTTCAATAGTGTTTGTTTCATGGGGGGAATTCCTGTGAATCAGTTTGCCTCTAGCAATTACTCATGCCCAAAGGTTCCGTTTTATGCAAAACCAGTGAGATACTTCAGCGCTAAAACGGCTACCGCGCCGACAACCCCACCCCGTAAAATCGGGAGATGACTGAAAACACCTCTCCCCAAATTCCGCCCTACACCTGGCAGCGCCCCATCGGCCTCGGCTGGCAGCACCCCTACATTGTTCGCTACGCCAGCAACCTAGACGACGGCCCCTGGCACGGCGTACCTCTAGGCGGCTTTGGCGCAGGCTGCATTGGCCGCTCCCCCAGAGGCGACTTCAACCTCTGGCACCTCGATGGCGGTGAGCATACCTTTGCAACCTTTCCGGCCTGCCAGTTCAGCGTGTTTGAACAGACGGCTGACGGACACACCCAGGCTTTTGCCCTGTGTACCGAGGCTCCCCAGGAAGGGAGTTTGGCTGCGTGGCGGTGGTATCCGGCGTCGAGCGGGGGAGCAGGGGAGCGGAGGAGCAGGGGAGCGGAGGAGCAGGGGAGAATAAATGACCAATGACCAGCACATAGGTTTTCTTTTACCTTTTTCCCTACTCTCTATTGCATTACACCATTAATATCAAGCGCATGGGGTCTAAACGCAAGTACCACGGGAAAGGTTTATCTTTAATCTGCACCCATTTTTCTTTAAAGACCTCTGCTTGCAGGTGATAGTCGTGAGGGTTATTTGGAGAACCATGTAGTTTTAAAAATAATGTCATCCGGTGAGGGGTTTCACTGGTTCTTACCACCCAGCAAGGAAAGCTATTGACTTGGGATGAATCATGGCTAAAGATGATTTGATGGGCGCGAATACCAACATGGGACAATTCTTTAGGAATTGGTTCGATAACTTCCAGGTTACAACCCCAATCAAGAGCTTGTAACTGTTGCGCTCCTTGGATAACAGCGCGAGAGAAGTTTTTACACCCAGTTAATTGAGCAACGCTCATAGT
>JACVRP010000197.1 GCA_014534385.1 Cyanobacteria bacterium Co-bin13 | reverse complement strand
AGCTCAGGAGGTGGGCAGCGGGCGAGAGGTCATGCCCGCCCAAATCACCGGAGACGACCTGGAAATTGCTTTTAACGTGCGCTATCTTCTGGATGGGCTCAAGACCTTTACCAGTAACGACGTGCAGTTTCAGTGCAACTCTGCTACCAGTCCGTCGGTGGTCATCCCGCTAGGTGAGCTGAAAATGACCTATCTAGTAATGCCAGTCCAGATCAGATCCTAGAGTCACCGACCCTGCAGCAGCCCTGCCGCTAAGCCGGGCAGAGGGATTTAATGCTCCTGATGGTTTTCTGAATGAACTGAGGCCGGGACGTGGGCAGCAGGAACCAGGTTATCGTCGGGATGGCAAACAGATTGGGCGTGAAACCTGCGATCGCAAACCAGACCAGCAAAGTAAATTTTCTAACCGGAGTGAGGTATTCCTGCTGCCAAACCGCCCAGATGCCGCTGCGGGCAATCTGAGCATAGGAATCTGAGGAAAAAGGGTGCTGCTTTGGATCGAGGCGAAGCGACGCCAACCGATCAATCAAGTGCATGTAGTCTCGCAGCCCCAGATTCTCGTGGGTGGAATGGCCCAGGGCCTCAGCCTGATGCTGAATCCAGCGATAGCGGTGAGAATCATGTTTCAAGCTCCAGCGCAGGCGGCTGGCCAATTTTTGACTGTCTTGCGTCGCTTGGGAATTTGACCAGGCGTTGCTGCTGTGCTGACGGTAATAGCCTAAGGGCTCTTCAATGGCGGCAACGCTGCCCCAAAACGGAATGGCCGCCACCAGATATCCGTCAGCAGCAATCTTAAAATCAGCTTCTGGAATGGGCAAAACCTTTTCCAGCGCAGACCGACTAAAGGCGTTGCCGCTGGTGACATTGGCGTTGTAGCGCCCCTGCTCAATCAGCAGAGGCCAAACGGTGCCACTCGCCAGTCGCACCCCAGGGGCCGGACAAAACCCCAGCACATCTCCCGTGGTGTTCACAACTTTAAGCCGGTAGTGAAGCTGGGCTGTCTCAGGTTGCCAGTCGGCCACAACGGTTTCTACCGCATGGGGCATTAAGTAATCGTCGGCATCTAAAAAGATCACGATCTCCCCACTGCTGATGGAGAAACCCCTATTCATGGCAGAAGCCTGTCCCCCGTTTGCCTTGAGAACAGGCGTAACTTTTGCCCCATAGCCCTCAATCACCTGGGCAGACCCATCTTTAGAGCCATCATCCACGACAATCACTTCAACGTGAGGATAGGTCTGGCTCAGACAGCTATCTATAGCCTGGGATAGGAAGGCTGCGTAGTTGTAGTTATTGATGATCAGACTCACCAGAGGCTGGAAGGTCCTTGCTGAATCGGTAGCCTGTAATGACATTGTTTGAGTAGGGTCCATCTGGGCAACAGGCTTCCATAAGTCCTCTTTAGTCATACAAGTACCTTAAAAAAGGGAGCCACTTCTACCTAAAGGGCGGATATGGCTAAAATCAGCGCCATTTTCCGATAGGGGAGGGCTGGAGGTTAGTAAACTGCAATGGTTTGCAGCCGCAGTTGAAAAGCACCAGGCGTAAATCGGGGATTTAGGGCTCCATCGTATTCAAACTTGCTCAGCATCAGCTGCAGCGAGCGAATTTGAGAGCGATCTAGCGGACGGGCCGTATCTACGGTTTTGGCTCGAAAGACAGGAATTAACTGGGCAAATGAAACTTGGACCGTGATCCACTCATCGGCCACCGTATCAAAAGAATGGGTGTAGGCAATACTGTCCCAGGTGTCTTCATCGCGCACGAGAAATTTGTAGCGATTGCCGTCGCCCTTGAGGTAAAGCTGCAGACCGGTGTGCTCTGCCAGATTAAGGGGCGGATCAAAGTTGCGGGTGCGAACTGAGGCGAAGCCGCCAGAGTTGGCGGTTGATACATAGCCGCTAAACAGGGCAGCTTCTGCTTCCTGGCGAATGCCGCTAGCGCTGACGCCCCCCATAACCACGTCGTCTAAGGCTCCCCAGAGCTGTTCGAGGTCGGCCGTTGGCTGTCTGAAGTCAAACAAAACTCCAGCCTGAGGATCTGGCGGTGTGGGCGACGGGGTCGATCCAAAGAGCAGCTTACGCAGGCAGCTAACGACAGGGATGGTGTCAAAAAAATTGAGAGTCTGCAGGAATCGGCCTGCATCCCAGGTTGAACGAGAAGAGGGAGACATCGTTTGACTAGATTGCTTAGAGGTAAATGACTCACTTCCACTTTAGACGAGCATTTTTGGACAGAGTTCATAACCAAGGCAAAACAGACTGCTAGTGGCGGGTTTTGTAGGCAGGGTTAAGAGAATCTTGTTTAGGCCTATGACACTGGATTTGAAACCGCGATAGGAGAACTTGAAGGCTATAAACTCAACACCAGCACAAATTTCGACAGGACTTTTAATAGGAACCGTCGTGGGAAAACTATATTCAGAAATCACTCCTGAGCTGCGGGCCTGGGTAGAGCAGCAGCAAATCTTTTTTGTGGCGACTGCGCCTGCCTCAGCCGGTCACGTAAACTGCTCCCCCAAGGGGACGGACTCTCTACGGGTGCTGGGTCCGCAGGAGGTGGCTTACCTGGACCTGACGGGCAGCGGTGTGGAGACGATTGCCCATCTCCAGGAGAACGGGCGCATTGTGATCATGCTCTGTGCGTTTGAAGGCCCGCCCAAGATTGTCCGATTTCATGGGCTAGGTCGAGTTTATCCTCTGGGAACGGCAGACTTTGACCATTACCTGCAGCACTTCGACGCCATTCCTGGAGCGCGGGCCATTATTCATGTTCAGGTCACCCGGATTAGCGATTCCTGCGGCAATGGAGTGCCTCTCTATGCCTTCCAAGGCGAGCGCCGCATCATTGAGCCGTGGGCTGAAAAGAAGGGTGAGGCGGGGCTGGAGCAGTATCGCCAGCTGAAGAATAGTCGCAGTTTGGATCAGTTGCCGGGGTTATAGTTGGGGAGCGAGGAGGGCAGGGGAGTAAGGGGAGCAAGGGGAGCAGGGGGGCAGGGGAGTAGGGGAGTAGGGGAGTAGGGGGATAGGCTCGATTGAGTGTGCTGGGCGCAACTGTCGTTGTTTTGCTGTCTGGAGAGATGCTATGGAGGGGCTGCTGCACGTTGCGGTTGGCATTGGGCTTAGCACGGCTGCTGGGTTTCGCATTTTGGTGCCGTTTTTGGTGATGAGTGTGTCGGCTCACGCAGGCTACCTCAAGCTGGCTCCAGAGATGGCCTGGATGGGAAGTACGGCGGCAATTATTGGATTTGCGATCGCAACCCTGCTAGAAGTTCTGGTTTACTTTGTTCCTCTCGTCGCCAATGCGATGGATGCCATTGAGCTGCCGCTGGCGGCCATCGCAGGCACGATTTTGACGGCAGCAGTCACGGCGGACATTGATCCCTTTTTGCGCTGGAGCTTGGCGCTGGTGGCGGGGGGAACGGTGGCGGGCACGACCGAAGCGTTTATGGGCCTGACCCGGCTGGCCTCAACGGTTGCAGCCGGGCCAATCGGGACTGTGGGCGTGTCTTTGGCGGAGCTGTTTAGCTCCATCCTGCTGGCAGTGCTGGCAATCTTGGTGCCGGTGCTGGTGCTGGTGATTCTGGCAGTGCTGATTTACCTGGCCTTGGGCCGCTGGCGTAAGCGCCGCCGAAATAGCTGAGACTGCTTCTACCTTTTTGGTGATGTGAGTCTTGTACAGCCTGCTTTAGCATCAAAGGCTGTACCTCCCGGTTTAATTTAAATTGGGATCGCCCCTGTTGATACATGAGGACCCCTGGCGGCATGAATCACTCCAACGGGTATCCCTTCCTTGAGACTTGGCCGCTTGTATTAGCAGGCCCTCTGCTGCGCCGCACAGAACCGACTGCGGTGACGGTTTGGCTAGCGCTTAAGACAGCCTGTCGGGTAACGCTGACGATTTATACAACGACGCAGCACAGCACCCTGGGTGAAAAGCGGCTGCTGGGAGAGGGCTGCACCGTTGCCTGCGGCCAGCGGCTGCACGTAGTCGCAGTGACAGCCAGGCCGCTAGGAGCCGCGCTGCAGAGCGGTGAACTGTATGCCTACGACCTCCAGTTCACACCCATCGAGGCCGATGTAGCCGATGCTCAGCCGCTCTCTCTAGAGCAGGCTACGACCCCACTGGGGGGCCAACCCTCTACACTGAGCTACTTTCCCCACCAAAAGCCGACCTTTGCCCTGCCGCCGCAACAGTTCAAAGACCTGCGGCTGGTTCACGCTTCCTGCCGCAAACCCCACGGCGACGGCTTCGATGCGCTGCCCATTTTAGACAGCCTGATCGAAGCCCATGCTGATCAGCCCCTGCAGCGGCCCCACCAGCTCTTTCTCACGGGAGACCAAATCTATGGGGACGATGTGGCTGAGCCACTGCTATGGGCTGCGACTCAGCTGGGAGATGCCCTGCTGGGCTGGAAGGAGGATCTGCCGGTTGACTCACCCTCGCCTACGCGGAACAGACAATCTGACACCCTGCCACACAAGCTAGTGCCGGGGCAACGGGCTGCGATCGCAACCCACAAGGGCGGCTTTACCGCAGGCATGGATGGTAAATCTGACAAGGTAAACAGCCATCTGCTGAGTCTGGGCGAATTTTTTGCCACGTATCTGCTGGTTTGGTCTCCGGTCTGCTGGCCGACGGCCTTTCCCCAGGGTGAGGCGATGATGGACAGCAATAAAGCGACTCGGCGCTGGTATCGAGAAGTTGACTCACTGCAGCAGTTTGCCCACACGCTCTGGAAAGTCCGACGGGCGCTGGCCAATGTCCCCACCTATACCCTCTTTGACGATCACGACGTCAGCGACGACTGGAACCTCAACCAGTCCTGGTGCCTGCGCGTGCTGGGCCAGCCCCTGGGCCAGCGCACCGTGCAAAATGCCTTGACTGCCTGCGCGCTTTTTCAGGGTTGGGGCAATACACCCTCGCAGTTTCAGACCGATCAGCCCGGTGCAAAGCTACTCCAGGCCGTCGAGGACTGGTCTGCCTCCCACGGCAATGATGAGTTGGCCTATGGGGCCATCACCCGCTACCTAGGTCTGCCGCCAACCGACCCGACTACCCAGCTGCCCCAATTTGTGCAAGCTGGTTCAATGTGGGTGCTGCAACGCCACCCAGAATCCCTGACCTGGTACTACTCAGTTCAGAGCGAGTGTCATGAGGTAATTGCGCTCGATACCCGCACCTGGCGCGGTTTTCCGGTTGATGGCGATGTGCTTGCGCCGCCCATGATCCTCTGCCACCAAGCCTTAGAAGATCAGGTTCAGGGGCTGTTGCGAGCGTCGCAGACCGGCCCCCAGGTGCGATCGCACCCTGCCCAGCCCCAACCCGTCGATCAGCGCATTACTCTGTTGATATCGCCGACTAACCTATTCAGCCTTAAAGCAATTGACTGGGTGCAGGAATATCAGCTGAAGCGCGGCAATGTCTTTTCCGCAGACGTGGGCGATGCCTGGAACATTCCCTCAGATGCGCTAGCTGCCTTTCTGGTCAAACTCTTTGAGCAGCGGCGGCAGCTGGTGGTGCTCTCAGGCGATATTCACTACAGTTTTGCCGTGCGTCTGTCGTTTGCCGAACAGGCTGCCAGAGCCGCCGACCCCGCCGTCATGATCCAGCTCACCTCCAGCCCGCTCAAAAATGAGGAAACCCTGACCCGCCTAATCCATACCCGCCTGAAGCAGTGGCTGCTGCCCGAGCGGTCTCGCTACTGGCTGGGCTGGAGCCATCCTCCCCATTTACAGGAGTGCTCCAAGTCGCAGCTGCGTCAGCTCAGCCAGCGCCGTAAGCCAGACTGGACCTGTCTGCTGGACTGGATCCCCAGACAACCGGCTCAAGTGCCGTCCTTTGGAGCAAATATCTCCTGGCTGCTGCACCCCAAAGAAAACGGAGAACCTGGCTGGCTCAAGGCTCTACCGTTTTGGGGCAGCCGCTGGTTTCAAGATGGGCGAGAAGTTGTCGGCCTCAATAACCTGTCCCTGGTGCAGTTTGAAGCAGGGCATTCACAGGGCCCCTGCGAAGTGATTCAAGACGTTTACTGGTTTTCAACCAGGGCCTCGGTTCAGATTAGGTGTAGTCGCTTTGCGAGTCCTTTGGCTCCGGTGAGGGGGATGGGGGTACGTGCGTAATGGGAATATGCCTCGGCTGCGCCTGCACCTGCTCGATCCAGCGCAAAATGCCTGGGTAGCGGCTGAGGTCAAAGTTGCCTTCTGGGGCGACGTGGGTATAGGCGAAGAGGGCAATATCCGCCACGGTGTAGCGGCCTGCTACTAGAAAGGGGTGATGGGTCAGGTGGGCTTCCAATACGTCTAGGGCGGCGTAGCCCTGCTCTTGCTTGTAGGGCAGAGCGACCTTTTGATAGTCGTTGAGAGCGGGCAGGTGGTTGAGCCAGAAACGGGGGGTGGCAATGTTGGGTTCGTGGCTGTACTGCTCAAAAAACATCCACTGCAGCACCTGCGATCGCATCCAGCGGTCACTGGGCAAGTAATCAGTGCCTTCACTGAGGTACATCAAGATAGCGTTTGATTCGGCCAGGTATTGGTTAGGGCCGGCTTCTAGCAGGGGAACTTTGCCGTTGGGGTTTTTGGCCAGGTAGTCTGCGGTGCGGGTCTCGCCTTCAACGATATCTAGATCAACATAGTCAAAGGGAATTTGGAGCTGGGTCAGCAGCAGCCGGACTTTGTAGCCATTGCCCGAGGGCAGGTAATCGTAGAGACGGTACATAAGGCGCGAAAAATTCTACGGGTGAAGCTGCCTGGGTTTGAGGACAGCGATCTAGCGCTAACTGCTGCAGCTGAAACTTCTAACCGTTGCCCCCACTCTTAAGGCCACTCTGCAATTGGGATAGGGAGTGACAGGGATGCGATCGCTAGCGCCCAATCCACATTTACCTAAATTTCTCTAGCACCCATCAAATTTTTCCAAAAATTCCCGATTCTCATCTACGCTTGACGCAATGGCCGACTCTGGCTAGTATGCAGATTAGCTACAAAACTTTTAAGTAATGTCCACCCAGCAGCTACTTCTCTCCACGCT